>NZ_JBFODQ010000069.1:0-16758 GCF_040908355.1 Aeromonas sp. R2-2
TCGACCATTGAGGTCAGCACTTGCCGCTCCTTGCCATTGATGTGTCGAGTCAGCAAGCGGGCTTCCACTGTGTCCGGCAGGTGCGGCCACTTCTTCCTCGCCTGTGGGCTGGTGTTCAGCAAGACCAGTGCATCCTGGCGCCCCAGTTTGCGCACCACCTCGTATTGGGTGCCCTTTTTGAGCGGCAGCAACCAGTGCCGCTCGCAGCCGGTGGTTTGCCAGGCGTGGAGCAGGCCAAGTGAATAGAACCCCTTGTCGAACAGGGTCAGCGAGTGGTCCGGCGTGCGTGCGACAAGCTGTTCGGCCAACACCATCTCGTTGACGGCGCAGCTCTCCATGACGGCCTGCACAAGTCGGTGACTGGTCAGCTCCATCTGACAGAGCATGCGCACCTGCGGATAGGTGGTCTCGCCATGCTGCGTGCCGGGCTTGGCAAACTCGGCGGCATTGTCCGGGGTATCGGGGGGGCGCCACATCACGCCATCGACGGCGAGCAGTTGCAGCCTGGCCCAACCGGGATGATTGGCCTGCTGGTGCCAGAGAGAGGCGGTCTCGTGAAACAGCCGCTCAATGCTCTTGTCCCCCAGTTTTTGGCGAGCTTGCAGGAAGGCGCTGGGGGCGACAAAGGGGCGGTCGCCGGGCAACAGGATATCGAGCTGATTGACCAGCTGGGTCATGGGGACGTGGCGGAAGATAGCCATGCCGATGATGGCCCAGACCAGACGCTCCATAGGCATACGACGACGGCGCAGGGTCGCGACATCCTCTTCGGCGAGCAGCGTCGTGATGAGCTCGGGAGGAATGAGGTCGGAGAGTGACTCAAACTGAGCGGCATTACTGGCGTGCAGGAAATCGAGAGCCTGGTCGATACGCATAAAAATCCGAAACCAATCAACAGGTTTCGGATTTTTACACAACAGAAGGATCGGTCAATGGATCCTTAACTGATCGGCATTATGCCAATGGGCAAGCCTTTTACTGTTTGCCTATTTAGTGCGGCAAGCAATCAGATGCGGGGATGGCGGAGGCGATAACGCTCAGCCATGGCATTGGCCGCTACCATGGCGGCGTAGACATCCTGTTCACTCACTGTCATCGGCATGTTGCCCATGGTATCGAGGGGATCGCAGGCCAGCTGCGCCACCTTGCGCCACTCGCTTTCATCAAAGTGGGTGAGCCCCAGCTCTTGCAGCGTCATGGGCAGACCTGCACAGTCGATGATGCGAAACACCTCATCAAGTTCGTGTTGCGGGGCGCGCTCAAGCACGAGTTGGGTCAGCAGGCCGAAGACTACCTTCTCGCCATGCTGGGCGCGATGGAGCTCCGGGATCAGTGACATGCCGTTGTTGACGGCATGAGCTGCGGCCAGTCCACCGGCTTCGGCGCCGACCCCGCTGAGGTAGATGGTGGCCTCGATAACCTGCTCAAGCGCCGGGGTCGAGACATGGTGCCGTATCGCATCCATGGCCAGCTCGATGTTCTCACCAAGCAGCTCGTAACAGAGCTGTGCCAGACCAAGGCCAGTGCGTGAAGGGCGCTTGCCGACCAGATTGAGCCCGTCCGACCGATAACAGGCGCGCGCCTCGAAATAGGTGGCCAGGGCATCACCGACGCCTGCGGAAAAGAAGCGGGGAGGCGCGGCGGCAATGATGGCCGTGTCAGCCAGCACCACGTCCGGATTTTGCGGCAGGAACAGATAGCGCTCAAATTCCCCCGCCTGGTTGTAGATCACCGCCAGTGCCGTGCAGGGGGCATCTGTGGAGGCAATCGTCGGGAACAGCACAACCGGACGGCGCAGATAGAAGGCCACGGCCTTGGCGACATCCAGCGTCTTGCCGCCGCCGATCCCGACAATCACGTTCGCACCATATTGCTCTGCAAGGTGGGTCAGGCGGTGGATCTCCTGTTCGGTGCATTCGTAGCGAAACTTGTCGACCACTCCCCTGAGGCCTGCCTGCAAGAGCCCCGCCAAAGCTTCTTCCCGTACCCGCTCCAGAATGAACTCATCGCTGATGAGCAACGCATAGTCACCAAAATCTTTAACGTGTTCATGGAGTTGCGGGAGAAGGTGCTGACCGATGATGAACTTTTTGGGGGAGGTAACTGTACGGGGCAAAGTGGGCATCCATTATTCCTCAAGGCAGTGAATAACATAAAATTGATTATCAAATGGGTCTCTTACGATACGCCTGATGAGGCAATAGATGAAGAAGAAAAGGGGGGTGTTTTAATCATTAATTAATCTTTCTATTTATTTGGCTGTATTTTGGGGCGGCGATTGGCGGTGTTGAGGCATACAGGCGCAATGGCCGTATCGTGGCAATCCGTCGCAAGCCATATTGCTGCAACAAACAGTCACGCTGGCAACAAGCAGGACCGCTTGGTGCGGCCCTGCTGTATGTGGATAAGGGATAGGAGATCGTCAGAGCAGTTTGTAGAAGATTGCGGTTGCTGCAAGGGTGCCATCGGCGTTGCGTGCAAAGCTCGGGATCTGGCCCGCCTCCAGATAGCCGAGTTGACGATAAAGGTGGGAGGCCACATCACCGGCGCGAGTATCCAGCACCAGCAGCGAACGGCCCGCGGCATGGGCGCCTTGTTCCATTGCCTGCATCAGCGCACGACCGACACCTTTACCTCTCGCCGTTTGCAGTACCATCAATTTTTCCACTTCGGCCCGGTGGCGACCGTTGGCCTTGCCACAGAGCGCGAGCTGAATCGCTCCTACTATCTGTTGCTGCTCAAGGGCCAGCCACAGCTTTCGGTGATCAGCCGCCAGATCCGCTTCAATTCCTTGCCAGTAGCGAGCAGATTCCTCCGTGGTCAGCGGCGGTAAAAAACCGACCGAGGCGCCGCTATCGACACAATCTTGCAGCAGGGCGATGAGCGCGCTTTGGTAGGTCGCTGCGCTCTTAACTTCCACAATGTTCATCTGACATCCTTGTCGTTGCGCTGTTATGTGGCTGATTGCCACCGTTGGTTCATATGAGGTGGGTACGTATGCTCGCCGCGAGTACGGCTTGTCAGCGGATCAGCTCCTGCTCAACCAGCCAGGTAAACAGCAAGCGGGAGACGGGGGAGAGCTCATCGAGGTGAGAGCTGTCGAGCCAGCGCAGCTCGGCAATTTCGGCCGAGGCGATCGGGGTGCCGCTCGCTTCGCCGGTGTAGCAGCGCAGTCGCACCTCGACTCCTGCCGGTTTGCCATCGGCTTGGGCGCTGAACTCGCAGGCAAAGCGCAGGGTGTCGGGTTGCAGGGTGACAGCCAGCTCCTCCTCAATCTCGCGGATCAGCGCCGCCTCGTCGCTCTCGCCCGGTTCCCGCTTGCCGCCTGGGATGTAATAGATGCCCTTGCCGTGGGAGCGGGCGCAGAGCAGTTGCTGATCTTTAAAGGTGAGCCAGGCGAGTTTGTCGATCATCCGTTTTCTCTCCAATGGGGTTGCCGTGATGAGCAGTGGCGCATTCAAGCGCACAGTTGTTTTGCATGCCGGCAGCCTAACAAAGATGAAGTTGAGTCCCAAGGAGAAAGAGGGGATAGGCCGGAAACGCACTGTTTCCAGCGCGGTGACTGCGTAGCTGAATGAGTGCGCAATGGCTGGTTCGCCACAGCCTTCTCGTCCCTAAAAAAGTGGACTGGCGCACACCACGACAGGGCCGGACTGGGCGAAGGCGGGGCCCTTGTGGTTTAATCTTGCCACTTTAGCGGTAGTGGGCGACGGGCCTGCTACCTTGCGTGGGCAAGATGCAGGTGAGCAAGATGCAGATAGCAGCAGAGAGCAAGTTTATCGGACTCGGGGTCGCGGGCAATTTCGCCGGTCATCTGGAGCAGGCGGGCGAAGCGTCGGACTTCGTAGCGGTAGTGGTGCGTGACACCACGGCGCCCAAGGCGCTGTTTCCCTTTTTCGTGCCGGGCCATCCGGGTCAGCTCGGGGTATTCCCGTTGAGCGACAAGGCGATCTTCCTGCCGGAAGCGGCGGTCAGCGGTGACGAGAAGGTGCAGATCGAGCCGGAAGTGGCCCTCTGGTGCGAGCTTGAGTATGCCGACAAGCAGGTGGTGGCGATCCATCCCCGTGCCTTTGGCGCCTATAACGACTGCTCCATCCGTCGTCCCAACGCCAAGAAGATCAGCGAGAAGAAGAACTGGGGCGAAGAGAGCAAGGGGTTGGCGGCCAACCTGCTGCCGCTTTCCGGTTTTGCCGCCGGTTGCGAGCTCGATGAGTATCGTATCGCCTGCTATCTGGAGCGGGACGGTGAGCTGCACGCCTACGGGGTAGACAGCGCCGCCATCGACTACAGCTACTTCCACGGCAAGCTGCTCGACTGGGCCATCGACAAGTTCAATCATCAGCAGGATGAAGGGCCGGCGGAGCACATTCAGGGACTGCTGGCGCAGGCGGGACATCCTCCCCATGCGCTCATCAGTATCGGTGCCACCCGCTATACCCCGTTTGGCGAGACCCACTTCCTTAAACCGGGCGACACCTCCTGCGTAGTGGTCTACCCGGGCAGCCGTTATAGCGAAGCGGAGATCCGCGAGGCGATCCGCAGCCGCCACTTTGGTGCTGATATGTCGGTGCTGCTGCAGGCGGTGCAGGCGCGCTAATCAGGTTGGCTCGCGGGGAGGCCACAGCCATCCTGCGGGCTGCAACAAAGAGTCATTGATGAAGATTGATACTGCAACGCGGGCCGATTATCCGGCCCTGATCGATCTGTGGGAGGCCTCTGTTCGGGCGACCCACCACTTCCTGCCCGAGGCCGAGATCCTGGCTCTCAAACCGCTTATTCTGGAGCACTACTTCGATGCGGTGACACTGCACAGTGCCCGTACAGAAGAGGGGCTGATTACGGGTTTTAGCGGAGTGTACGAGGGCAAGCTGGAGATGCTGTTTGTGGCACCCGAGGCGCGCGGTAGTGGCGTGGGGGGCCGGCTGGTGGAACATGCCATCACGCAGGGCGGCGCGACGCAGGTTGACGTCAACGAGCAGAACGAACAGGCGGTGGGCTTCTATCTGAAGATGGGATTCACCGTGACGGGTCGTTCGCCGCTGGATGGTCAGGGCAAGCCCTATCCGCTGCTGCATATGGCGCTGGCGCCGACCTGATCGTGCCTGATGAGGCGCAGTACCCATAAACCAACAGGGGATGGCATCAGCCATCCCCTGTTTTTTTGATCGTGTTTGTTACTTGCTGGCGACCTTGTTCACCACCTTGATCAGTCGATAGCGCAGGGAGGGGGCATCGGCCGGCACATCGGTGAGCTGCTCCTTGCTGACAGTGAGCTGGTAGCGATAGCCAGGCTCGAACTGGAAACCTTCAATATTTTGGTAGAACAGCGTCCAGGGCTGCTGCTCATCACTGCGAACCTGCATGCACTGCATCGGGCCAACTCCGACGCAATCGACCAGCTGGCTGTTGATATATAGGGTCTCCCCCTGTGACGGGGCGGGGGCGCTCTGGCAGGCGGTCAGCAGCAAGGCTGCGCTGATAAACAGTGGTTTCATAATGGACTCCTTAACGCGAAAGGGGGCATTAGAGCGGCAAACAAAAAGGCGGTCAATGACCGCCTTTGTAACAAACCATATCAGCGCAGTGGTTAGCGCTGCTCGAGCGGAGTGAACTCGCGCAACGGGTGACCCACGTAGAGCTGGCGTGGGCGACCAATCTTGCTGTCCGGGTCTGAGTGGAACTCGTTCCAGTGCGCAATCCAGCCGATAGTGCGGGAGATGGCGAAGATCACGGTGAACATGCTCATCGGGATGCCGATCGCCTTCATGATGATACCGGAGTAGAAGTCTACGTTCGGGTAGAGTTTCTTCTCGACGAAGTAGGGGTCGGAGAGCGCAATACGCTCCAGCTCCATGGCTACGTCCAGCAGCGGATCCTTGATCTGCAGCTCGGTCAGTACTTCGTGGCAGGTTTCGCGCATCACGGTGGCACGGGGGTCGTGGTTCTTGTAGACGCGGTGACCGAAGCCCATCAGGCGGAACGGATCATTCTTGTCCTTGGCCTTGGCGATGTACTCGGGGATGCGATCCACCGAGCCGATCTCTTCCAGCATGCGCAGGCAGGCTTCGTTGGCACCACCGTGGGCCGGTCCCCACAGGGAGGCGATCCCCGCGGCGATACAGGCGAACGGGTTGGCACCGGAGGAGCCAGCCAGACGAACGGTGGAGGTGGAGGCGTTCTGCTCGTGATCCGCATGGAGGGTAAAGATACGATCCATGGCGCGTTCAACGATGGGGTTGACCTTGTACTCTTCGGTCGGCACGCCAAACATCATGTGCAGGAAGTTACCGGCATAGGAGAGGGCGTTACGCGGCTGCATGAACGGCTGGCCGATGGAGTACTTGTAACACATGGCGGCCAGAGTCGGCATCTTGGAGAGCAGACGGAAGGCACAGATCTCGCGATGCTGCTCGTTATTGATGTCGAGGGCATCGTGATAGAAGGCGGAGAGGGCGCTGACTACACCGCACATGATGGCCATGGGGTGGGAGTCACGACGGAAGCCGCGGAAGAAGAAGGCTATCTGCTCGTGCACCATGGTGTGGCGGGTGACCAGGCGTTCGAATTCGGCATATTGGGCCTTGGTCGGCGCTTCGCCGTACAGCAGGATATAGCAGACTTCCAGATAGGTGGCCTGGGTGGCCAACTGGGCGATGGGGTAACCACGGTGCAGCAAGACACCCTGATCCCCGTCAATGTAGGTAATGGCAGATTTGCAAGAACCGGTCGCCATAAAACCGGGGTCAAAGGTGAAATACCCCTGTGATCCCAATTTTCTGACATCGATGACATCCGGGCCGATGGTGCCGGAGAGGATCGGCAGTTCGACCGGATCTTTTCCGGGCAGGTGTAGGGTGGCTATCTTATCAGCCATAGCACGTCTCCTTTGCTCTTTATAATTTGGTTCCAGTCCTACTCTATTACGACTTTTATGACGCTGGCAAAGGTTGTTACCCATACCGAAGTGGCTGGAGCGCCTTATTTGAAACAGAGTTCCTTATCAATGTCAATTTTGCTGGAACCCCATTAATGGCATTAATGAAATGTTAAATTAAATATGCGATCGAGTTTGCGGTTTTGTGTTTTCTTTGTAGCTAATTGATTGTCTTCGGTTAAGGCCGCCGATATACTGCGCCACGTGGGTCATGGCTGCGGGTGTTTGAAACGCTTTGGCAAAGCCTGATGTGAAACCGAAAACTCGCGTTTTGGCTTTTTCAGAGTGTTTTGGTAACAAAAAACCAACAATCACCATTCCGTGCCCTCAAGTGTGAGTTAAAACAATAACTAACGTGCTCAATGGAGCTGAGTGGGCAAGCGTGAAAAACAAACAGAGACCGGTCAACCTCGACCTACAGACGATCAGCTTTCCTGTCACTGCCATTGCATCCATCCTGCACCGTGTTTCAGGGGTCA
Source organism: Aeromonas sp. R2-2 (assembly GCF_040908355.1). Classification (NCBI taxonomy): domain Bacteria; kingdom Pseudomonadati; phylum Pseudomonadota; class Gammaproteobacteria; order Aeromonadales; family Aeromonadaceae; genus Aeromonas; species Aeromonas sp. R2-2. The sequence goes on from NZ_JBFODQ010000069.1 coordinate 7,414, forward strand.
TTACCTTTGTTGCACTGGGCATCTTGCTGTGGATGCTTGGTACTTCACTCGCCTCTCCCGAAGGGTTTGAAACCGTGGTTGCCATCATGGACAACTTCCTGGTCAAACTCGTGCTGTGGGGGATCCTGACTGCGCTGGCATACCACATTGTGGGCGGCTTGCGTCATCTGGTCATGGATATGGGCTATTGGGAAGAGCTGGAATCCGGCAATCAGAGCGCCCGCGTGGCCTTCGTGATCACCGCGATCCTGGCTGTATTGGCGGGAGTGCTTGTATGGTAACCAATTCTGCAACCTTCGGGCGCAGCGGCGTTCATGATTACATCCTGATCCGCGCCACCGCCCTCATCATGACCTGTTATGTCCTCTATCTGGTGGGCTTTGTCGCGTTCAACGACATCACCTACGAGGTGTGGGCAGGCTTCTTCGCCAAAACATTCACCAAAGTATTCACCCTGTTGACCCTGCTCTGCGTACTGATCCACGCCTGGATTGGTCTGTGGCAGGTGCTGACTGACTATATCAAGCCGGTAGGGCTGCGCGGGGCGCTGCAATTTGCCCTGGTCGTGGTGCTGTTTGTCTATCTGATGACGGGTTTCGTCGTGCTGTGGGGTGTGTAAGGTGACTATTCCAACTCGTGAATTTGATGCGGTGGTTATTGGTGCCGGTGGTGCCGGTATGCGCGCCGCGCTGCAGATTGCCCAGTCCGGCAAGAGCTGCGCTCTGTTGTCCAAGGTTTTTCCAACCCGTTCTCACACTGTCTCCGCCCAGGGCGGGATCACGGTTGCGCTGGGCAATGCCCACGATGACAACTGGCAGTGGCATATGTATGACACGGTAAAAGGTTCCGATTACATCGGTGATCAGGAAGCCATCGAGTACATGTGCAAAACCGGTCCCGAGGCTATCTATGAGCTGGAGAACATGGGGCTGCCCTTCTCCCGTTTCGATAACGGGTCTGTCTACCAGCGTCCGTTTGGTGGTCAGTCCAAGAATTTCGGTGGCGAGCAGGCTGCTCGTACCGCAGCGGCCGCCGACCGTACCGGTCACGCCCTGCTGCACACCCTTTACCAACAGAACGTCAAGAACAAGACCACCGTTTTCTCCGAGTGGTATGCGCTGGATCTGGTGAAAAACCAGGATGGCCATGTGGTGGGTTGTACCGCCATCGATATGGAGAGCGGTGAAGTGGTCTACTTCAAGGCCAAGGCCACCGTGCTGGCGACTGGCGGTGCCGGTCGTATCTACCAGTCCACCACCAACGCTCACATCAATACAGGTGACGGTGTCGGTATGGCGCTGCGTGCCGGTGTCGGCGTGCAGGACATGGAGATGTGGCAGTTCCACCCGACCGGCATCGCCGGGGCAGGGGTGCTGGTAACTGAAGGCTGCCGTGGTGAAGGTGGCTATCTGCTCAATAAAGATGGCGAGCGCTTCATGGAGCGTTACGCGCCGAACGCCAAGGACTTGGCCGGTCGCGACGTGGTGGCCCGCTCCATCATGATCGAGATCCGTGAAGGCCGTGGCTGCGATGGTCCCTGGGGCCCGCACATCAAGCTCAAGCTGGATCACCTCGGCAAAGAGGTGCTGGAATCCCGTCTGCCGGGGATCTGCGAGCTCTCTCGCACCTTCGCCCACGTGGATCCGGTCAAAGAGCCGATCCCGATCATTCCGACCTGCCACTACATGATGGGCGGCGTGCCGACCAACGTGAATGGCCAGTGCCTGACCCAGGACAAGAACGGCAACGACGTGCCGGTGGTCGGTCTGTTTGCGGTGGGCGAGATTGCCTGCGTCTCGGTGCACGGCGCCAACCGTCTGGGCGGCAACTCCCTGCTGGATCTGGTGGTGTTCGGCCGCGCTGCTGGCATGCATCTGGTCAACACTCTGGGCGAGATGGAGCACGGTCGTGATGCTTCCGAGTCGGATCTGGATGCCGCACTGGCCCGCTTCAACCGCTGGGAAAATTGCCGTGACGGTGAAGACCCGGTGCAGATCCGCAAAGACCTGCAGCGCTGCATGCAGAACAACTTCTCCGTATTCCGCGAAGGTGCGGCGATGGCAGAAGGGTTGGCCGAGCTCAAAGTTATCCGCGAGCGCCTCAAGTCAGCTCGTTTGGATGACACCTCCAAAGAGTTCAACACCCAGCGCATCGAGTGCCTGGAGCTGGACAACCTGATGGAGACGGCGTTTGCCACGGCGGTTGCCGCCAACTTCCGTACCGAGAGTCGCGGTGCTCACTGCCGCTTTGACTTCCCGGATCGCGACGATGAGAACTGGCTGTGCCACAGCCTCTATCATCCGGACACCGAGTCCATGACCCGTCGCGCTGTCAACATGTCACCCAAGACCCGTGAGGCGTTCCCGCCCAAGGTCCGGACTTACTGATTGCGGAGCCAGCCCTATGAACGTCACATTCTCTGTCTACAGATACAATCCGGATGTTGATAACGTCCCCCATATGAAGGAATATCGTCTTGATATTCCTGAAGGTTCCGACATGATGGTGCTCGACGCACTGATCCAGTTGAAAGAGCTGGATCCCACGCTCGCCTTCCGCCGCTCTTGCCGCGAAGGGGTCTGTGGATCAGACGGTCTCAACATGAATGGCAAGAACGGTCTTGCCTGTATCACCCCGCTCTCCGACCTGCTGAAGAAGGGCAATAACGTCGTTATCCGCCCCTTACCCGGCCTGCCGGTGATCCGTGATCTGGTGATCGACATGACCCAGTTCTACACCCAGTGGGAGAAGGTCAAACCCTTCCTCATCAATGATGACAAGTTGCCGCCGGTGCGTGAGCACCTGCAATCCCCCGAAGAGCGCGCCAAGCTTGACGGCCTGTACGAGTGCATTCTCTGTGCCTGCTGCTCCACTTCGTGCCCCTCCTTCTGGTGGAATCCCGACAAGTTCATCGGTCCGGCCGGGCTGCTCGCCGCCTACCGCTGGCTGGCTGACAGCCGCGACACCGCGACCACCGAACGACTGGGGAATCTGGACGACGCCTTCAGCGTGTTCCGCTGCCATGGCATCATGAACTGCGTGAACGTCTGTCCGAAAGGCTTGAACCCGACCAAGGCGATTGGCCAGATCAAGTCGATGTTGCTCAATCGGGCTGTTTAGTATCAGGGCCGGCCACGTGCTGGCCCGACCTCTGGATAGCCATCCGACCCGTGGCAGGATGGCTATTTGACCCCTACAAGCTGCGCAGCAGTAACAAGAAGTACAAGGGATAGAAATGCATAACGGCGTGATGAAGGCCTGGTTGGAGTCATCTCACCTGGCTGGTGCGAATGCAAGCTATATCGAGGATTTGTACGAATCCTTCCTGGAAAATCCTGAGTCCGTGTCCGATGAGTGGCGCAGCCTGTTTAGCGAGCTGCCCCAGGTCAATGGCCATGCGGTTGAACAACCCCACTCCCAGGTCCGCGATTATTTCCGTCGTCTGGCCAAGGATCCCTCTCGCTACAGTGCCCCCGTCTCCGATCCGCAAGTGGATGCAAAGCAGGTGCGGGTATTGCAGCTGATCAACGCCTTCCGTTTCCGTGGTCACCAGAATGCCAATCTGGACCCGCTGGGCCTGTGGCAGCGTGAAACCGTTGCCGAACTGGATCCTGCGTTCCACAACCTGCAGGGCGCAGATATGGAAGCCACCTTCAATGTGGGCTCCTACGCCATCGGTCGCGAGACCATGGTGCTCTCCGACCTCTACGCCTCGCTGAAGAAGACCTATTGCGGCTCCATCGGCGCCGACTACATGCACCTCACCTCCACGGAAGAGAAGCGCTGGCTGCAACAGCGTCTCGAATCCATTGAAGGGAAGGGGAGCTACACCCTCGAAGAGAAGACCCGTTTCCTCGAGAGCCTGACCGCTGCCGAAGGGCTGGAGAAATATCTGGGCGCCAAGTTCCCGGGAGCCAAGCGCTTCTCGCTGGAAGGTGGCGACGCCATGATCCCCATGCTCAAGGAGCTGATCCGTCGTGCCGGTGAGCAGGGCTGCAAAGAGGCCGTTATCGGTATGGCCCACCGCGGTCGTCTCAACGTGCTGATCAACGTGCTGGGTAAACGGGCGCAGGACCTGTTCGACGAGTTTGCCGGCAAGCATGGCGAATCCTGGGGCACCGGTGATGTGAAGTACCATATGGGCTTCTCCTCCGACTTCGCCACCCCGGGTGGCAACGTCCACCTTGCGCTGGCGTTCAACCCATCTCACCTCGAGATCGTCAACCCTGTGGTCATCGGCTCGGTCCGTGCCCGGATGGATCGTCGCGGTGACAAGGATGGCTCCAGCGTGTTGCCCATCACCATTCACGGTGACTCGGCCATGGCCGGTCAGGGCGTGGTGGCCGAGACCTTCAACATGTCCCAGACCCGTGCCTATGGTGTCGGCGGGACGGTGCGCATCGTCATCAACAACCAGGTTGGTTTCACCACCTCCTATATCCGTGACCTGCGTTCCACCGAATATTGCACCGACATCGCCAAGGCGGTGCAGGCGCCGGTGCTGCACGTCAACGGGGATGATCCGGAGGCTGTGGTGCTGGTGACCCAGATTGCACTGGATTACCGCAATACCTTCAAACGCGACGTGGTGATCGAGCTAGTCTGCTACCGTCGTCACGGTCACAACGAAGCGGATGAGCCGAGCGCCACCCAGCCTTTGATGTACCAGAAGATCAAGCAGCACCCGACCCCGCGCAAGATCTACGCCGATCAGCTGGTGGCCGAGGGGAGCCTCGCCCAGGAGCGGGCGACCGAACTGGTCAACGAGTATCGCGAAGCGCTGGATCGCGGCGAGCGGGTGAGCAAGGAGTGGCGGCCGATGGAGCTGCACTCCGTCGACTGGACCCCTTATCTGGGCCACGACTGGAACATGGCCTATGAGAGTGCCGTGCCGATGGATCACCTCAAGAGCCTCGGCGAGCGGGTGAGCCAGTATCCGGCGACCCACGTGCTGCAGCGTCAGGTCGAGAAGATTTACGAAGACCGCCGTCTGATGGCCGCTGGCGAGAAGTTGGTGGATTGGGGCTTTGCCGAGACTCTGGCCTACGCCACTCTGGTGGACAAGGGGTCCCGTATCCGCTTTACCGGTGAAGACTCCGGCCGTGGCACCTTCTTCCACCGCCACGCCGTACTCCACAGCCAGACCGATGCCAGCACCTACACCCCGCTGTGCAACCTGCACGACGAGCAGGGCCCGTTCGAGGTGTATGACTCTGTGCTGACCGAGAACGCGGTTCTGGCCTTTGAATATGGCTACGCCAGCGCCGAGCCGGCTGGCCTCACCATCTGGGAAGCCCAGTTCGGCGATTTCGCCAACTGTGCCCAGGTAGTGGTGGATCAGTTCCTCTCCTCCGGTGAGCAGAAGTGGGGCCGGATGTGCGGCCTGACCATGCTGCTGCCGCACGGTTACGAGGGGCAGGGGCCGGAGCACTCCTCCGCCCGTCTGGAGCGTTATCTGCAGATGTGTGCCCAGCACAACATGCAGGTGTGCGTGCCCTCTACCCCGGCGCAGGTGTTCCATATGCTGCGTCGTCAGGTTGTGCGCCCGATGCGTCGTCCGCTCATCGTCATGACGCCCAAATCCCTGCTGCGCCATCCGCTGGCGGTGAGCAAGCTTGAAGAGCTGGCGGAAGGTACCTTCCAGAACGCCATCGGCGAGATCGATGCGCTGGATCCGAAAGCGGTCAAGCGGGTGGTCTTCTGCTCCGGCAAGGTCTACTACGACTTGCTCGATGCCCGTCGCAAGGCCGAGCAGCAAGATGTGGCACTGGTGCGAATTGAGCAGCTCTACCCCTTCCCGGAAGAGGAAGTGCGCGCCATTCTGGCCGATTACAGCCACGTCACCGACTTTGTCTGGTGTCAGGAAGAGCCGCAGAACCAGGGCGCCTGGTACTGCACCCGTCACCACTACGATGGCGTGCTGCCAGCCGGAGCCACCCTGCGTTATGCCGGTCGCCCCGCGTCAGCCTCACCGGCCGTCGGTTACATGTCTGTCCACGCCAAGCAGCAAAAAGCCTTGGTGGAAGATGCCCTTACCCTGTAAAGCCTCTGGCATAGAAGTAAAAAGGAACTGATTGGATGACTATCGAAATCAAGGTACCGGATCTGCCGGAATCAGTGGCCGATGCCACTATCGCCACCTGGCACAAAAAACCGGGCGATCTGGTCGCCCGTGACGAAGTGCTGGTCGACATCGAGACCGACAAGGTGGTGCTGGAAGTGCCGGCACCGCAAGCCGGTGTGCTGGGGGATATTCTGCAAGGGGAAGGGGCGACCGTGTTGTCCCGTCAACTGATTGCCATCCTCACCGCCGCCCCGGTGGCCGGTGAAGAGACCAAAGAGAAACCCGCTGAAGCGGTTGCCGATGATGGTGCCGATGGCTTGAGCCCCTCGGTGCGCCGCCTGATTGGCGAGCACGACATCGACGTGACCAAGCTGACCGGTACCGGCAAGGGTGGTCGCATCACCAAGGATGATGTGGAAGCCTTCATCAAGGCCAAGAGCCAGCCTGCGGCAGCCGCACCGGTCGCAACTGCAGCCCCGGCAGTCAAGGTTGCCCCGCTGGGTGGTCGTACCGACAAGCGGGTACCGATGACCCGTCTGCGCAAGCGCATTGCCGAGCGTCTGCTGGAAGCGAAAAACACCACCGCCATGCTGACCACTTTCAACGAGGTCAACATGAAGCCCATCATGGATCTGCGCAAGCAGTACGGCGAGATCTTCGAGAAGAAGCACGGCATCAAGCTCGGCTTTATGTCCTTCTACGTGAAGGCGGTGGTGGAGTCCCTCAAACGCTATCCGGAAGTGAACGCGGCGCTCGATGGCGATGACGTGGTTTACCACAACTACTTCGACGTCAGCATCGCCGTCTCGACCCCCCGTGGTCTGGTGACGCCGGTGCTGCGCGACTGTGACAACATGAGCCTGGCGGACATCGAGAAGGCCATAAAGGATCTGGCGGGCAAGGGCCGTGACGGCAAGCTGACCGTGGATGAACTGACTGGCGGCAACTTCACCATCACCAACGGTGGCGTGTTCGGCTCCCTGATGTCCACCCCGATCATCAACCCGCCCCAGAGCGCCATTCTGGGCATGCACAAGATCCAGGATCGCCCGATGGCCGTCGACGGCAAGGTCGAGATCCTGCCGATGATGTATCTGGCGCTCTCCTACGATCACCGTCTCATCGACGGACGCGAATCGGTAGGCTTTCTGGTCTCCGTCAAGGAGCTGCTGGAAGACCCGACCCGTCTGTTGCTGGACGTCTAAGCCTATGGCACCCGGGCAAGGGGTTTTCGCCCCGAGCCGAACGTGCTGCTGGACGTTTGAGTAATACCCGAGCGATTGAAAGATAACGAGGGGCCGCCCAGGCCCCCATTCACAGGGGATTGAGAAACACCAGCCCCGGACGGAAATACCTACAACACGGATAGAGCATCTATGAATCTGCATGAATATCAGGCAAAACAGCTGTTTGCCGAGTATGGCCTGCCGGTCTCCGAAGGTTATGCCTGTGCTACCCCACAAGAAGCGGCCGAAGCGGCCGACAAGATTGGCGGCAATACCTGGGTCGTCAAATGCCAGGTACATGCCGGTGGCCGCGGTAAAGCGGGCGGCGTGAAAGTGGCCAAGAGCAAGGATGAGATCCGAGCCTTCGCCCAGAACTGGCTTGGCAAAAATCTGGTGACCTACCAGACCGACGCCAACGGCCAGCCGGTCACCAAGATCCTGGTGGAATCTTGCACCGACATCGCCAAAGAGCTCTACCTGGGCGCCGTAGTTGACCGTGGTTCGCGCCGCGTGGTCTTCATGGCCTCAACCGAAGGTGGCGTGGATATCGAGAAGATCGCCCACGAAACCCCCCATCTGATCCACAAGGCGGCCATTGATCCGCTGGTGGGTCCGCAGGCTTATCAGGCCCGCGAACTGGCCTTCAAACTGGGTCTGGTCGGCGATCAGATCAAACAGTTCACCAAGATCTTCATGGGTCTGGGCCAGATGTTCCTGGATTGCGATTTCGCGCTGCTGGAGATCAACCCGCTGGTGATCACCGCGCAGGGCAACCTGCACTGCCTGGATGGCAAGATCAACATCGACGCCAACGCACTGTATCGTCAGCCCAAGCTGCGCGAAATGCACGACCCGTCACAGGATGACCCCCGCGAAGCGCACGCTGCCCAGTGGGAGCTGAACTATGTGGCCCTCGATGGCAACATCGGCTGCATGGTCAACGGCGCGGGTCTGGCCATGGGCACCATGGACATCGTCAACCTGCACGGCGGCAAGCCGGCCAACTTCCTTGACGTCGGCGGCGGCGCCACCAAGGAGCGCGTAACCGAGGCGTTCAAGATCATCCTCTCCGACAGCAACGTCAAAGCGGTGCTGGTCAACATCTTCGGCGGCATCGTGCGCTGCGACATGATCGCGGAAGGCATTATCGGTGCGGTCAAGGAAGTGGGGGTCAAGGTGCCCGTCGTGGTCCGTCTGGAAGGCAACAACGCCGAGCTGGGTGGTATCAAGCTGGCCGAGAGCGGCCTCAACATCATTGCGGCCAAGAGTCTGACCGATGCCGCGCAGCAAGTCGTCAAAGCAGCGGAGGCCAACTGATGAGCGTACTGATCAACAAGGACACCCGAGTCATCTGCCAGGGCTTTACCGGCGGTCAGGGTACTTTCCACTCCGAGCAGGCGCTCTCCTATGGTACCCAGCTGGTGGGCGGCGTCTCTCCGGGTAAGGGCGGCACCACCCATCTGGGCCTGCCGGTGTTCAACACCGTCCGTGACGCGGTCGAAGCGACCGGCGCCACCGCCTCCGTCATCTATGTGCCGGCGCCGTTCTGCAAGGACGCGATCCTGGAAGCGATCGACGCGGGCATCAAGCTGATTGTCACCATCACCGAAGGCATCCCGACGCTGGATATGCTGGACGTCAAAGTGAAGCTGCAAGAGACCGGCGTGCGGATGATCGGCCCCAACTGCCCGGGCGTTATCACCCCGGGTGAGTGCAAGATCGGCATCATGCCGGGCCACATTCACAAGCCGGGCAAGGTGGGTATCGTCTCCCGCTCCGGCACCCTGACCTACGAAGCGGTCAAGCAGACCACTGACGAGGGCTTTGGCCAGTCCACCTGCGTCGGTATCGGTGGCGACCCCATCCCGGGCTCCAACTTTATCGACATTCTGGAGATGTTCCAGAACGACCCGCAGACCGAAGCGATCGTGATGATCGGCGAGATCGGCGGCAACGCCGAGGAAGACGCTGCCGCCTATATCAAGGCCCACGTCACCAAGCCGGTGGTCTCCTATATCGCGGGTGTTACTGCCCCTCCCGGCAAGCGGATGGGCC
>NZ_JBFODQ010000007.1:0-30586 GCF_040908355.1 Aeromonas sp. R2-2
GGTTGCGTCAGCTTTTCTGGATATCCAGCCGGATAGGGCCGACCGGTTTGCAGCAGCAGGGGAGACACTCCCCTTGGGCGACAAATGCCAGCGGCACCGTAGGATAGTGCACCTTGCCAGCCATCAGCGGAGTGCGGCAAGCGCCGCAATAGCCGCTGCGACACTGGAACTCCACATGATGACCATGGCGCTCCAGGGTCTCCAACACGCTTTCGCCGGGATGGGCGTGCAGCACGGCACCATCCCGGGTATGTACCCGTGGTGCCACGACCGCTTGCTGTTCGGCAGGCGCGTGCGGGGCAGGGGTCAGCGTGTTGGTGGCGTCACTCACAGCTCGAAATCACCCAGGTCGTCGGCATTGACTTCGCTGTCGATCTGACCTACCAGATAGGAGCTGACCTCTACCTCTTGCGGTGCGACCTGCACGTTGTCGGATGACAGCCAGGTGTTGATCCAGGGGATCGGGTTCTGCTTGGTGCCGGCAAAGGCTGGCTGCAGGCCGACTGCGCTCATGCGCAAGTTGGTGATGTACTCCACGTATTGGCAGAGGATGTCCTTGTTCAGGCCGATCATGGAGCCGTCCTGGAACAGGTATTCGGCCCACTCTTTCTCCTGAATGGCCGCTTCCTTGAAGATCTCGAAGCAGGCCTGTTCGCATTCGGCGGCGATCTCGGCCATCTCCGGGTCATCCTGGCCGGTGCGCATCAGGTTCAGCATGTGTTGGGTGCCGGTGAGGTGCAGCGCTTCGTCGCGGGCGATCATCTTGATGATCTTGGCGTTGCCTTCCATCAGTTCACGCTCGGCGAAGGCAAAGGAGCAGGCGAAGCTGACGTAGAAGCGAATTGCTTCCAGCGCGTTGACGCTCATCAGGCACAGATAGAGCTTCTTCTTGAGCTCGCGCAAGGTGATGGTCACTTCGCGGCCAGCGACGGTGTGGGTCCCTTCACCATGCAGGTTGTAGAGGGCGGTCGCTTCGATCAGGTCGTCGTAGAAGTGGCTGATGGAGCCGGCGCGCTTCAAGATCTGCTCGTTGGTCACGATGTCGTCGAACACCTGGGCGGGGGTGTTGACGATATTGCGGATGATATGGGTGTAGGAGCGAGAGTGGATGGTCTCGGAGAAGGCCCAGGTCTCAATCCAGGTTTCCAGCTCCGGAATGGAGACCAGCGGCAGCAGGGCCACGTTGGGGCTGCGGCCCTGAATGGAGTCCAGCAGGGTCTGGTACTTCAGGTTGGAGATGAAGATGTGCTGCTCGTGGGGCGGCAGGGCCTGATAGTCGATGCGATCACGGGAGACATCCACCTCTTCCGGGCGCCAGAAGAAGGAGAGCTGCTTCTCGATCAGCCGCTCGAACACTTCGTGCTTTTGTTGATCATAACGGGCTACGTTGACCGATTGGCCAAAAAACATCGGCTCTTTGAGCTGGTCGTTTTGGGTTTGGCAGAAAGTTGAATAGGCCATGGTTACCAGAATATGTGAATAGAGAAAACAGGAGAGCGGGAGCTTGTCGCTCCCGCCCGGTTATCAGTTCTTGCCGTGACTTAGATTTTGCAAGCCCCGCCAGCGCAACCGTCATCTTGCAGATCGGTCTGGGCATCGTCTGCACCATCACGGGTGTTGTGATAGTACAGGGTCTTGAGGCCGTATTTGTAGGCGGTCAGCAAGTCCTTGAGCAGTTGTTTCATCGGGACCTTGTTGCCTTCGAAACGGGCTGGGTCGTAGTTGGTGTTGGCGGAGATCGCCTGATCCACAAACTTCTGCATGATACCGACCAGCTGCAGGTAGCCGTCAACGCTCGGTTGCTTCCAGAGCAATTCGTATTGATCTTTCAGGCGATCATACTCGGGCACCACCTGTTTGAGAATGCCGTCTTTGGAGGCCTTGACCGACACCAGGCCGCGCGGCGGCTCGATGCCGTTGGTGGCGTTGGAGATCTGGCTGGAGGTCTCGCTCGGCATCAGGGCGGTCAGGGTGGAGTTGCGCAAGCCCACGGACTTGATCTCTTCACGCAGACTTTCCCAATCCAGATGCAGCGGCTCGTTGCACAGCGCATCCAGATCCTTCTTGTAGGTGTCGATGGGCAGGATGCCCTGGGCATAAGTGGTCTCGCCAAACAGCGGGCAGGGGCCGAACTCGCGGGCCAGCTGCACGGAGGCTTTCAGCAGGTAGTACTGGATGGCCTCGAAGGTGCGGTGAGTCAGCGCCAGACCAGAGCCGTCAGAGTAGCGGGCACCGTTTTTGGCCAGGTAGTAGGCGTAGTTGATGACGCCGATCCCCAGGGTGCGACGACCCATGCTGCCCTTCTTGGCGGCGGCAATCGGGTAGTCCTGATAGTCGAGCAGGGCATCGAGGGCACGCACGGCCAGATCGGCCATCTCTTCCAGATCTTCCAGCTTCTCGATGGCACCGAGGTTGAAGGCGGAGAGGGTGCACAGGGCGATTTCGCCACTCTCGTCGTCGATGTTGTTGAGCGGCTTGGTCGGCAGCGCAATTTCGAGGCAGAGGTTGGACTGGCGCACCGGCGCCACGCTCGGGTCGAACGGGCTGTGGGTGTTGCAGTGATCCACGTTCTGGATGTAGATGCGACCGGTACCGGCACGCTCCTGCATCATCAGGGAGAAGAGGTCTACCGCTTTCAGGGTCTTCTTGCGAATGGCCGGATCCTGCTCGTACTTGACGTAGAGCTCTTCGAACTTGTCCTGATCGGCGAAGAAGGCATCGTACAGACCCGGCGCATCAGACGGGGAGAACAGAGTGATGTCACCGCCCTTGATGAGGCGCTGGTACATCAGCTTGTTGATCTGCACGCCGTAGTCCATGTGACGAACACGGTTCTCTTCCACGCCGCGGTTGTTCTTCAGCACCAGCAGGCTTTCCACTTCGGTGTGCCACAGCGGGTAGAACAGGGTAGCCGCACCGCCGCGCACGCCGCCCTGGGAGCAGCACTTCACGGCGGTCTGGAAGTATTTGTAGAAGGGGATGCAACCGGTGTGGAACGCTTCGCCGCCACGGATGGGGCTGCCCAGACCGCGGATGCGACCGGCGTTGATGCCGATACCGGCGCGCTGGGAAACGTAACGCACGATGGAGCTGGCGGTGGCGTTGATGGAGTCCAGGCTGTCGTCGCACTCGATCAGTACGCAGGAGCTGAACTGACGGGTCGGGGTGCGCACGCCGCTCATGATTGGGGTCGGCAGGGAGATCTTGAAGGTCGAGACCGCATCATAGAAGCGCTTGATGTAGTCCAGACGGGTATCTTTCGGGTACTTGGAGAAGAGGCAGGCCGCTACCAGGATGTAGAGGAACTGCGGGCTCTCGTAGATCTCGCCGGTGACGCGGTTCTGGACCAGATACTTGCCTTCCAGCTGCTTGACCGCCGCGTAGGAGAAATCCATGTCGCGCCAGTGATCCAGATGGGTGTTCAGCTCTTCGAATTCAGCCTGGGTGTAGTCTTCCAGCAGGTGTTTGTCGTACTTGCCCATGTCCACCAGACGAGCCACGTGCTGGTAGAGGTGGGGCGGTTCGAACTGGCCGTAGGCCTTCTTGCGCAGGTGGAAGATGGCCAGACGGGCGGCCATGTACTGGTAGTCCGGGGTCTGCTCGGAGATGAGGTCAGCCGTCGCCTTGATGATGGTTTCGTGAATGTCTGCGGTACGGATACCGTCATAGAACTGGATGTGGGACTTGAGTTCCACCTGAGAGACCGACACGTTGTCCAGACCCTCGGCGGCCCAGTCCAGCACGCGGTGAATTTTATCCAGATCGATGGGTTCTTTGTGTCCGTTACGCTTCGTCACAAACAAGTTCATTGGCTGATGACCTTCAGTTGATTCCCGAAAAACCATCGCACAATGGTGCCACCCAGGCCCCGGCGATATGCGGGAGTTGGGTAGAGATTGTGCGATGAATCACAAGATGTAGTGTTATTTTAAGTTCGAGCTACAAGATAGTGAGGTCAGCCCGCCATTGCAATGTGTGGATAAGTGATGAGCTGTGGATAAATTGTGAGTCTTGCCCCATCAGTTAGTGACCGCTCACAGTGAGCGGGTTTTCATTCGTCCGCTCCGCTAAATGCAAGTCTCCCGATCGAAGATGGAAAATTTAAATAACTTTTTTTGCTTGCGAAACGGGGGGCTTTTTACTAGCAAACGGCGGCTGATTATCCCTTATGCAACAAGGGTCAAAAGCTGTCCAGTTGTCGCAGCCGCGGGCTCGGCGTGGCAAGGGCTTTGCATCAGATGAGGGTGGTTTGTGGCCGCTTTGTGACGGCTGCGAGCTTGTCAAATGGGTATCCAACAGGCAGAAAGCTGCCTTTATTATCCATGAATAGACGAGTGATGGTGGCGCAGGACGCAGGAGCGTAAAGGAAGAGATGCAAGGGGCGGAGAGTCTCTTCGCCCCGTTTTCGTATATCAGCCGGTAAGGCTGCGCGTTACGCTTTGGCCTTCAGCTCATAGCGCAGCCAGTGGTGCAGGGCCTGCACGGTATCAAACTGCAGATCGGCGCCCCACTGGGCGGGATCTTCCTCATCATTGAGATAGCCCCAGCCAGCGACCGCGGTGCGCATGCCAGCATTGCGGCCCGCTTCGATATCCCGCACATGATCCCCCACATAGAGGCAGTGAGCTGCTTCGACCCCCAGCTTCTCACAAGCAAAGAACATGGGGGCGGGGTCGGGCTTTCGTACCGGCAGGGTATCGGCACTGACAGTGACGCCGCAGCTGGCAAGCTGTGGCAGGGCTGCCAGCAGCGGCTCGGTGAGAAAGCCCGGCTTGTTGGTGACGATGCCCCATGGGAGCTGTTTCTCGTCGAGCCACTCGATAAGATCCACCATTCCCTCATAGGGACGGGTACCGACGCAGAGATTGGCCGCGTAGTAGTCGAGCAGGGCATTGCGCAGGCGGGTGGCCCCCAGCTCCTCAAGCAGTTCGTCGCCGAGGCCCGCTTTCAGCAGCCCGAGCGCCCCGTGGGAGGTGGTCTGACGAATGATGTCGTCAGAGAGCGGCGCAAAGCCTTCGCTGATCAGCACGTGGTTGACGGCGGCACCCAGATCCGGGGCTGTGTCGAGCAGGGTGCCATCCAGATCGAACAGCACACCGCGCAGGGGAAGAGGGCGAGAGGCGCTCATCAGCCGTGCTCCGGGCGGTCAAACTCCACCATATAGTTGACGTCGACATTTTTGCCGAGCTTGAACTGGTTGGTGAGCGGGGCGTAGTGGACGCCGCTCATATCCCGCACCAGCAGGCCAGCTGCTTCACCCATGCGACACAGTTCGGCCGGGGTGATGAATTTTTTGTGATCGTGGGTACCCTTGGGCACCATCTTCATCAGGTATTCGGCCCCGATGATCATCATCAGATAGGATTTGGGGTTGCGGTTGATGGTGGAGACGAACACCCGGCCCCCCGGGCGCACCAGGGTAGCGATGGCGCGCAGCACGGAGGCGGGGTCCGGCACATGCTCCAGCATCTCCATGCAGGTGACCACGTCATACTGGCCCGGCACTTCGGCGGCATGGGCTTCGGCAGTGATCTGGCGGTACTCGAGCTCAACACCCTGCTCCAGAGCGTGCAGGCGGGCGACGCCGAGGGGCTCCTTGCCCATGTCGATGCCGGTTACCCTGGCACCACGGCGGGCCATGCTCTCGGAGAGGATGCCGCCACCGCAGCCGATATCGAGAATGCGCTTGCCAAACAGTCCGCCACTTTTGTCGGTGATCCAGTCAAGGCGTACCGGATTGATTTGATGCAGGGGTTTGAATTCACCTTCCATGTCCCACCAGCGGGAGGCGATGGCTTCAAACTTGGCGATTTCTGTCAGATCGACATTGGCATCACTGTTCATTTTTCGAAGATCCTGTGGCAGGGCGCCCGCTTCTGAGTCATGGGCGCAATCTATTGTCCTGGCGGGCATTATAACGGACGGACTTTGTCACACCAGCCCGATCTGATACCCGATTTGTGGCTTAAGGTATTTGGCTCAGTGTGTTACCATGTCGCGCTGTTTAAGCCAAAGAACAACTAATTAGGGATAAGGCTTTCTATGAGCGATCTGGCCAGAGAGATCACGCCGGTCAACATCGAAGAAGAGCTCAAGAGTTCCTATCTTGATTACGCCATGAGCGTGATCGTAGGACGAGCTCTGCCGGATGTGCGTGATGGCTTGAAACCGGTTCACCGCCGCGTTCTGTTTGCTATGAACGAGTTGGGGAACGACTGGAACAAGCCCTATAAAAAATCGGCCCGTGTGGTCGGTGACGTAATCGGTAAATATCACCCGCACGGCGATGTCGCTGTGTATGACACCATTGTCCGGATGGCGCAGGATTTCTCCATGCGTTACATGCTGGTCGATGGTCAGGGCAACTTCGGTTCAGTCGACGGCGACAGCGCCGCGGCGATGCGTTATACCGAAGTGCGGATGGCCCGCATCTCCCACGAGCTGCTGGCCGATCTGGACAAAGAGACCGTGGACTGGGTGCCGAACTATGACGGCACCGAGATGATCCCGGCGGTCATGCCTACCAAGGTTCCCAACCTGCTGGTCAACGGCTCCTCCGGTATCGCGGTGGGCATGGCGACCAACATTCCGCCTCACAACCTCACCGAGATTGTCAATGGCTGCCTGGCGCTGATCGAAAACGGCGACCTCACCATTGACGAGCTGATGACCTACATCACCGGCCCGGATTTCCCCACCGGCGGCATTATCAACGGTCGTTCCGGCATCGTGCAGGCGTACCGTACCGGTCGTGGCTCCATCTATGTGCGGGCCAAGGCTGAAGTGGAAGTGGACGAGAAGACCAGTCGCGAGACCATCATCGTTCACGAGATCCCCTATCAGGTGAACAAGGCTCGACTGATCGAGAAGATCGCCGAGCTGGTCAAAGAGAAGAAGATCGAGGGCATCAGTGCCCTGCGCGATGAGTCTGACAAAGACGGCATGCGCATCGTTATCGAGATCAAGCGCGGCGAGTCCGGCGAGATTGTGCTGAACAATCTCTACAAGCACACCCAGATGCAGACCACGTTCGGCATCAACATGGTGGCGCTCGATAACAACCAGCCCAAGGTGATGAACCTTAAAGAGATCCTGGATGCGTTCCTGCTGCACCGCCGTGAAGTGGTGACTCGCCGGACCGTGTTCGAACTGCGCAAGGCGCGGGATCGGGCGCACATTTTGGAAGGTCTGGCGGTTGCGCTGGCCAACATTGATCCCATCATCGAGCTGATCCGCCACAGCGCGACCCCGGCCGACGCGAAAGCGGGCCTGGTTGCCAAGGGCTGGGAACTCGGCAACGTGGCCGCCATGCTGGAAAAAGCGGGCGACGATGCGGCACGGCCAGAGTGGCTGGAGCCGGAGTTCGGTATCCGTGAAGGTCAATACTTCCTGACCGAACAGCAAGCCCAGGCCATCCTTGACCTGCGTCTGCACAAGCTGACTGGCCTCGAGCACGAGAAGATCCTGGAAGAGTACCAGTCTCTGCTGGATCTGATTGCCGAGTTGCTGCACATCCTGGCGAGCCCGGCTCGTCTGATGGAAGTGATCCGCGATGAACTGCTGGCCGTGCGTGAGCAGTATGGCGACGAGCGTCGCACCGAGATCAGCATGTCCAGTGCCGAGATCAACATCGAAGATCTGATCACCCCGGAAGACGTGGTGGTTACCCTGTCTCACCAGGGCTATGTGAAGTATCAGCCGCTCTCCGACTACGAGGCCCAGCGCCGCGGCGGTCGTGGCAAGTCGGCCACCCGGATCAAGGAAGAGGACTTTGTGGAGCGTCTGCTGGTGGCCAACACCCACGACACCATTTTGTGCTTCTCCACCCGTGGCAAGGTCTACTGGCTCAAGGTTTACCAGCTGCCGGAGGCGTCCCGTGGCGCCCGTGGTCGTCCGATCATCAACCTGCTGCCGCTGGAAGAGGGTGAGCGTATCACCGCTATCCTGCCGGTGAAGGAGTATGACGCCGAGAAGTATGTGTTCTTCGCCACCGCCAACGGTACCGTGAAGAAGACCAGCCTCTCTGACTTCAGCCGTCCGCTCTCCTCCGGTATCCGTGCCATCAACCTCAAAGAGGGCGATGAGCTGATCGGGGTGGATATCACCGACGGCAGCAACGAGATCATGCTCTTCTCCGACGCGGGCAAAGTCGTTCGCTTCGCCGAAGGCAGCGGTCGCGCCGATGCCGATGTCAGCGATGACGTTGAAACTGACGACGATGCTGGCAATGACGATGATGGCAGCGACAACGGTGAAGGCACCGGAAGCAAGGGTACCTTCAAGGGCGTGCGTCCCATGGGTCGTACCGCGGCCGGTGTCCGTGGCATCAAGCTGGGTGCCGGTGACAAGGTGGTTTCCCTCATCGTTCCGCGCGGCGAAGGTGCCATCCTCACCGCCACCGAGAACGGTTACGGCAAGCGGACTGCGTTGGCCGAATACCCGACCAAGAGCCGTGGTACCCAGGGCGTTATCTCCATCAAGGTGGATGAGCGTAATGGCAAGGTGATCGATGCGATCCAGGTCGAAGATACCGACCAGATCATGCTGATCACCAACGGCGGTACTCTGGTGCGTACCCGTGTTGCCGAGGTGAGCGTCATTGGCCGTAACACCGGCGGTGTACGTCTGATCCGTACCGGTGAAGACGAGACCGTGGTTGGCCTGCAGCGCATCGCCGAGAGCGACGAAGACGAGAACGACGCGCTGGCCGTTGACGGTGAGGTATCTGAAGGTACCGATACCGCGACCGACACTGATGCAGTCGATGCAGGGGAAGCGGGCGACGAGTAATCGTCACCTGTTAACCGAGCAACGTCTTTGAGCAAAAAGAGCGACCCTGGTGGTCGCTCTTTTTATTTATCTGCTTTTTATGACAGGCAGCTGAAAGTCGGGCAGGGGGCTAGCCTGATCACTCCTGCAGCCACATTCTGGCGCTGCGGGCAGGAATGGCGACCCGTACCCACTGGCTCTGCACGTTGACTACGGCCCCTTGGTCGAGCACGTCCCGATAGTTGCGATACCAGTTCATCTCGAACCTGGCGGTATCGAGCCAGTACTCCTGCTCATAGTCGCACTTGTTGATGCCGACCAGCCCCTGTTTGCCCCGTTTGAACAGCACGAAGCAGTCGCCACTGCCGACCAGCTGCATGGGCTGGCCCTGCACCGCATTGTGGAAGCGGATCATCCCCTTGAGATCGGCGCGCTGGTAGTAATCCTGCCAGCGCAGTCCATCCTTGGCCTGGGTCTCGCCGTGATCCGAATAGACCAGTGGCGAGCCACCATCGCGGCCGAGCAGGTAGGCATAGGCCAGCTTCTCGTCAGTCTGGCTTAAGATCTGATAGCGGAAGCCGTCGTTGGTGGGGATGTCGTGGGTCACGGCAAAGGTGACGGCGCGATTGCCCGGTAGCGCCTGACCATAGGCGCCCGGATCCGCCAGCAGGTTCATGCTGCCACCGTAACTGAACGCACCACGCAGGGAGGCAAATAGCGGAAAGTCATAGGCTCCCTGGCCGCTGCTGTCGAGGTAGGGTTTGAGGAAGCGCTCGTAATCGGTGCTGCCTGCCCCTCCTGTGGTGATCACCTCGCCAAACACGTGCATCCCCTGTTTGATCTCGGGGGTGAACACAGCATTGATCTGGTAATCGCTCATGTGTTTGACCGCATCGACCCGAAAACCCTTGATCCCCATCCCCTTGAGCGCCTTGAGATAGGCCTGTTGCTGGCTGACCACCCAGTTGTTGGGATCCAGATCCGGCAGCCCCTTGTCACCGGCACCACCACAGAGTCGCCAATACTGGACATGACCCGGATCGCTCCAGTCGCTAATGCACCCTTCGGGATGAAAATCCTGACCGGAGAGGAAGTTTTGCCCGAGATCGCCAAACAGTTTCTGGCGCTCGAAATAGGCCGGGTTGCTGGCGTAGCTTTGCAGCAGCTCGTTGCCGGGATAGTTGAGATCGCTGCGTTTCCAGCTTTCGTTGGCCATGTGGTTGAGCACCACATCGGCATAGACGGCGATACCTCGCGCCTTCATGGCGGCGATCAGCTGCTCGAGATCCTGCTTGTTGCCAAGGGGGGAATCGACAAGGCGCAGATCCTGCGGTTGGTAACGGGCCCACCATTCGTTGCCGGAGGACTTGAGAGGTGGTGAGATGAGTACCTGTTTGTAACCGGCCGACTTGATAAGGTCGGCTTTGGCGGTCACTTCACTGTACTTCCAGTTGAAGGCGTGCAGTATGACGTCGGCGTGCGCCAAGGGGGCGATCAGCATGCCTGCGATCGCCCATATTCCCGCTGTGTGTTTCATTATTGTGTCCCTGTTTTTATAGATGCCTGAATGGGCAACCCAGCTTTGGCGGGAACAGAGTGAGCTACAATCCACAACCTGCAGATTTGTGACCGCTTTCAGAGTGATTTCGCCGAATATGTGAACTGTTTCGGCTTTTCCTCGCCACCGCCAGTTGCCTTTTTACAAGTGATTTTTTTGTCATTTCCCTGTCATTCCCAGCCGCTATCCTGCCAGGCGAGTGGTGCGTTGCTGCCATCACCTTCACCGTCAGGAGCTGCATATGACCAGTTGGATCACATGGGAAATTTGGTGGAGCCGGGTATGGGGCGAGTCAGAGGTGCCGCAGTATGAAGAGGATGAGCACGAAGTGGCTCATGAACCCTCGCGACTTCCGGTTGAAATGGTGCAACAGGGTCGGGATCAGCGCGCAGGCTAAGGCGTTAGCCCTCTCTTTACCGGATAGCGCGATCCTTACGTGACATGGCTACTTCGTTGGAAAATCCTGAAAAGCGGGGTTTCCACAGGATGTGTTGCGGCAGGCCTTCCTCTCAACCTCTTGGCACGCCTGATGTGTGAAGGGCGTGAGCAGGGGAATTAGAAGAGCGACAGCTGCTCCCCGGGGCGGATAAACCCATCCAGCCTGAGCTGAATATGGCGTTTGCCCAGATCAAGGCGCTTGCTGATAAGGCGAAAGCGCTGGGCCAGCAGATCGGCAAAGAGCCCCTCACCGCGCATGCGGGTGCCGAAGGCGGTACTGTTGAGCCCGCCACCGCGGCTGGCTCGCAACTGATTTAAAATAGCTTCCTTCTGGCCCAGGTAGTGGGTATCGAGCCAGTCCCCAAATAGCGGCGCCAGTTCGTGGGGTAACCGCAGCAGGATGTAATCGGCGCAGCTGGCGCCTGCCTCGGCAGCCGATTTGATGATCTGCTCCAGCTCCGGCTCATTGAGCCGCGGGATCATGGGGGCGGCCAATACCCCCACCTGTACACCAGCGTTGGCCAGCTTCTCGATCACTTTCAAGCGGCCGGTGCCCGTGCTGGCGCGGGGTTCAAGCTGTCGGCGCAGGGTTTCGTTCAAGGTCGTCACCGATACCATCACCTGACACAGTCCCTCTCTGGCCAGCTCGGTCAACAGATCGAGGTCGCGCAAGATCATGGCGCTCTTGGTAATGAGCCCGACCGGATGGCGGTGGGCCAGCATCACTTCCAGCAACTGCCGGGTGAGGCGATAGCGCTGCTCGATGGGTTGATAGGGGTCGGTATTGGCGCCAATGAAGATGGTCTGTGGCTGATAGGCTGGTTTGGCAAACTCCCGGCGCAGCAGGTCGGCTGCATTGCGTTTGGCAAACAGTTTGCTCTCGAAATCGAGGCCGGGGGAGAGCTCCAGATAGGCGTGGCTGGGTCTGGCATAGCAGTAGATGCAGCCGTGTTCGCACCCCTGATAGGGGTTGATGGAGCGACCAAAGGGGACATCCGGCGAGCTGTTGTAGCTGATGATGCTGCGTGCATCGATCTCCCGCACCTCGGTGCCAGGCACAGAAGAAGTGAAAGCGGCATCCCAATCGGACGATTGCCAGCCATCATCGACCGCTTCGACAAGGGGGCCGCTAAAACGGTGATCGATATTGTGGGGGCTGCCTCGTCCTGCCATGGTGCGCACCTACACTGTTTATACATACAGTTATTTTGCAGGTGCCCCGGATAAATGACAACTACTGCTGAGCGACCGGGTGCAAAAAGGGTTGTTGCAGGGATCTCTTGCTTGATTGCGGCGCTACATTTCGTTTACATAGACGAAATGAGAACTGGATCACGGAAATCATCATGAGTCCCACCACTTCCCGTTGGCTATTTATCGGTCTGATTGCGCTGGTTATCTGGCGTCTGCTTCCGCTCTCCACCGAGCAGGAGATGGCTGCTGCCAACCGTGCCTGGCGTACCGGTCATTTCGATGAGGCGACCCGGATCTGGTCGCCACTGGCCGATCAAGGCCAACCTCGGGCGCAAGCCTTGATGGGCTGGAGCCATGAAGTGGGGCAGGGGAGCGAGCAGGATATCCATCAGGCCATCAGCCTCTATCACCAGTCGGCGCTGGCAGGGGATCCCTTCGGCCAATATCGGCTGGCAGAGCTCTATCTGCGCGGTGTTGGGGTCAAGCGAGATCTGCGCCAAGCCTTTCACTGGATGGATCAGGCAGCCCGCAATGGTGATGTCCCGGCCATGCTGAAAGTCGGCGTCCTTCATCTGATGGGGGTCAGCGGCAGGGTCGATCTGCCTCAGGCGAAACAGTGGCTCTATCAGGCGGCACAAAAGGGCAACAAGCTGGCGCTTCAGGTGCTGCAAGAGCTGGCGCTGGCCGAGGAGGGGAGCAGTGACTTTGACTTCAACTGGCAATCCCTGCTTGGTGAATAGTCGGCAGGCGACTCATTTGACTGTAGAAAATATCTGCAAATCCGATACAGCACGCCCGACTTCTGGTAGCATGGGACCGTTTTGGCTTGGTTTGTCACGTTAGACATGTGGTTTACGTGTCAGGCCGTCTTCGCAAAGTGCTGTGGAGAACCAGAACATCACCTTTTTGAATCTCTTTTCCATCCCGCATGTGACCTTTGGTAGGGGTCACCACTGTATAAGGAAACACATAATGCCAATCATTACTCTGCCTGACGGCAGCCAACGTCAATTTGCCCACTCTGTTTCCGTCATGGATGTGGCTGCGGACATCGGTCCCGGTCTCGCCAAGGCGTGCATTGCCGGTCGGGTAAACGGTGAACTGGTAGATGCGTGCGAGCTGATCGAAGCCGATGCTGCGCTGGCCATCATCACCGCCAAAGACGAAGAAGGTCTGGACATCCTGCGCCACTCCTGCGCCCACTTGCTGGGTCATGCTATCAAGCAACTCTGGCCCCAGACCAAGATGGCCATCGGTCCTGTCATCGACAACGGCTTCTACTATGACGTTGATCTTGACCGTACCCTGACCGATGAAGATCTGGCTGCCCTGGAAGAGCGCATGCTGGCGCTGGTAGCCAAGGATTACGACGTCATCAAGAAGAAAGTCTCCTGGCAAGAAGCGCGCGATGTATTCGAGGCGCGCGGCGAGTCTTACAAAGTCGAAATCCTGGATCAGAACATTGCCCGTGATGACCAGCCAGGTCTCTATCATCACGAAGAGTACATCGACATGTGTCGCGGCCCGCACGTGCCCAACATGCGTCACTGCCACCACTTCAAGTTGCTGAAGATGTCCGGCGCCTACTGGCGTGGCGACTCCAACAACAAGATGCTGCAGCGTATCTACGGTACCGCCTGGGCTGACAAGAAGCAGCTCAAGGCCTATCTGCAGCGCCTGGAAGAGGCCGCCAAGCGCGACCACCGCAAGATCGGCAAGCAGCTCGACCTGTATCACATGCAGGAAGAAGCACCCGGTATGGTGTTCTGGCACAACGATGGCTGGACCATCTTCCGTGAGCTGGAAACCTTTATCCGCGGCAAGCTCAAAGAGTACGACTATCAGGAAGTGAAAGGTCCGTTCATGATGGACCGCGTTCTGTGGGAGCGTTCAGGTCACTGGGAGAAATACGCCCAGGCCATGTTCACTACCCAGTCCGAAAACCGCGAGTACGCCATCAAGCCGATGAACTGCCCGGGTCACGTCCAGATCTTCAACCAGGGTCTGAAGTCCTACCGCGATCTGCCGCTGCGTATGGCCGAGTTTGGTTCCTGCCACCGCAACGAGCCGTCCGGTTCCCTGCACGGTCTGATGCGGGTGCGCGGTTTCACTCAGGATGACGCTCACATCTTCTGTACCGAAGAGCAGATCATGGAAGAGGTCTCCGGCTGTATTCGTATGGTCTATGACGTCTACGGTACCTTTGGCTTCGAGAACATCGTGGTCAAGCTCTCCACTCGTCCCGAGCAGCGTATCGGCTCCGATGAGATGTGGGATCGCGCCGAGAAAGCCTTGGCCGAAGCGCTGGAGCTCAACGGTCTGAAGTACGATCTGCAGCCGGGTGAAGGGGCGTTCTACGGTCCCAAAATTGAATTTACCCTGCACGATTGCCTTGATCGTGCGTGGCAATGTGGTACCGTGCAGCTCGACTTTGCCCTGCCTGGTCGTCTGGGTGCCACTTATGTGGGCGAAAACAACGATCGCCATGTACCTGTGATGATCCACCGGGCCATCCTGGGTTCTATCGAGCGCTTCATCGGTATTCTGACTGAAGAGTACGCCGGTCTGTTCCCGACCTGGTTGGCACCGACTCAGGCTGTGGTCATGAATATCACGGACAATCAGGCCGATTATGCGGTGAAAGTAGCCAAAGCATTGAATGATGCGGGCCTTCGCGCAAAAGCGGACTTGAGAAATGAGAAGATTGGCTTTAAAATCCGCGAGCATACTTTGAAGCGAGTACCTTTCATGCTGGTCTGCGGCGATAAAGAAGTTGAAGCCGGTAAGATTGCAGTACGGACTCGTAAAGGGGCTGACCTGGGCACTTATCCTGTTGAAGAGTTCATCGCTCTGTTGACCCAGGAAGTTCAGACCCGCGGACAAAAGAAAGTGGAGGAATAAGCTATAAAAGGCGGAAAAAAACTGGGCAAGCAACCGCAAGCCCGCGCTCACCGGATCAATGAAGAGATCCGTCTGAAAGAAGTTCGTCTGACTGGTCTGGATGGTGAAGCCATTGGCATCACATCCATTCAGGATGCTCTGAACTTGGCCGCAGAGGCCGGAGTTGATCTGGTAGAGATCAGTCCAAATGCTGAGCCGCCCGTTTGCCGGATCATGGATTACGGCAAATTCCTCTACGAAAAGAGCAAAACAACCAAAGAACAGAAGAAAAAGCAGAAAGTCGTCCAGGTTAAGGAAATTAAATTCCGTCCTGGCACTGACGAAGGCGACTATCAGGTAAAACTACGCAACCTGGTTCGCTTTCTGGAAGACGGGGACAAGGCTAAGGTCACCCTGCGCTTCCGTGGTCGTGAAATGGCCCATCAGGATCTTGGTATCAAGGTTCTGGAGCGCGTCAAGAACGATCTGGAAGAGTTGGCCGTAGTCGAGTCGTTCCCGAAAGTCGAAGGCCGTCAAGCTGTGATGGTCCTCGCACCTAAGAAGAAATCTTAAGGCCCACAAGAAATTGACTCATGGGGCCTGCCCCATGAGTTAGTTCGCCTTGCGATTTTGTTGTCACTCACAATGCGGAGTATGAAATGCCGAAGATGAAAACCAACCGGGGTGCTGCAAAGCGCTTCAAAAAAACTGGCTCGGGTCGCTTCAAGTGCAAGCACAACCACCTGCGTCACATCCTGACCAAGAAGAGCAGCAAGCGTAAGCGTCAGCTGGGACCGAAATTCATGGTTTCTGCTGCCGACCACAAACGTGTTGTCGCTTGTCTGCCGTACGCATAAGGGGGGATGTGAAAAATGCCAAGAGTTAAACGTGGTGTGACTGCTCGAGCTCGTCACAAGAAAGTAATGAAAGCCGCCAAAGGTTACTACGGCGCCCGTTCCCGTGTTTACCGCGTAGCGGTACAAGCGGTAACCAAAGCTGGTCAGTATGCCTACCGTGACCGTCGCCAGAAAAAGCGTCAGTTCCGTCAGCTGTGGATTGCGCGTATCAACGCTGCAGCCCGTCAGAACGGTCTGTCCTACAGCCGTCTGATCAACGGTCTGAAGAAGGCTTCTATCGAGATCGATCGCAAGATCCTGTCCGATATCGCCGTTCACGACAAAATGGCTTTCACCGCCCTGGTTGAAAAAGCTAAAGCAGCTCTGGTTTAATCCAGTTCTGTTATAAACGCTAAAAGGAGGCTCAGGCCTCCTTTTTTGTATCTGTCATTTGCGGTTTTACATTACTTTTCCCTTTGTCCCATCCATATTCTGTCCACTGTTTTACACGCGCTACAGTTTTCTCCACACAAGGTGATATGTGCGAGATGACCTGTTTTACAAATGGCTTATATGCCAACAAACTAGATGTTTGTTCCACTATTTAAGGAGTGACGGTGAACCGATGAGACTCGCTTGATATAACAAAATGATTTGTAGGGATAAAAGCCCACCTTAACTATGGTCAGCGAAGGGGCTTTTTTTGTATTATTCCCCTCTTGACCTTATTTAGCCTAAAGGCTCCTGTACCGGGAGTGGTGACGAGGAAGACATGCAACAGCTTGAAGAAGTAGTCGGCCAAGCCAGAGCCGAAATTGAGGGCGTGAGCGATATCGCTACCCTCGACGAAATCCGGGTCAAATATCTGGGTAAAAAGGGCTTTTTTACCGAGCAGATGAAGGGCCTGGGTGCCTTGTCTGCCGAAGAGCGTCCCGCCGCGGGCGCCGTGATCAACCAGGCCAAACAGCAGGTTCAGGATGCGCTGAACGAGCGTCGTGAAGCGCTCGAAGTCGCCGTGCTGAACCAGAAGCTGGCTGCCGAGACCATCGACGTCAGCCTGCCGGGTCGCCGCATCGAGAATGGCGGTCTGCATCCTGTAACCCGCACCATCGAGCGCATCGAGCGCCTGTTTGGCGAGATGGGCTTCAAGGTTGCCCGTGGTCCCGAGATTGAAGATGGCTTCCACAACTTCGATGCGCTGAACATTCCGGCTCATCACCCGGCGCGTACCGATCACGATACCTTCTACTTCAATCCTGATCTGATGCTGCGTACCCACACCTCGGGCGTGCAGATCCGTACCATGGAGCATCAGCAGCCGCCGATCCGCATCATTGCACCGGGCCGCGTCTATCGTAACGACTACGACATGACCCACACCCCGATGTTCCATCAGGTTGAAGGTCTACTGGTTGACGAGCATGCCAGCTTTACCGAGCTGAAGGGCATTCTGCACGACTTCCTGCGTAACTACTTCGAGGAAGACCTGACCATTCGCTTCCGTCCTTCCTACTTCCCGTTCACCGAGCCGAGCGCCGAAGTCGACGTGATGGGCAAGAACGGCAAGTGGCTGGAAGTGCTGGGCTGCGGCATGGTGCACCCGAACGTGCTGCGTTCGGTCGGTATCGATCCGGAAAAATACTCCGGCTTTGCCTTCGGCATGGGCGTTGAGCGCCTGACCATGCTGCGTTACGGGGTCAACGACCTGCGTGCCTTCTTCGAAAACGACCTGCGCTTCCTCAAGCAGTTCAAGTAAGGGCGAGAGAACATGAAATTCAGTAAATCCTGGGTGATGGAGTGGGTCCGCACCGAGTTGAGTGACAACGCACTGGCCGAGCAGATCACCATGGCCGGTCTGGAAGTGGACGCCGTGGAAGCGGTTGCCGGCCAGTTCAACAATGTGGTGGTGGGTGAAGTGGTCGAGTGCGCCCAGCATCCGGACGCCGACAAGCTGCGGGTGACCAAGGTCAACGTGGGTGAAGCCGAGCTGCTGGACATCGTCTGCGGTGCACCGAACTGCCGTCAGGGCTTGAAAGTATGTGTGGCCAAAGTAGGGGCGACCCTGCCGGGTGATTTCACCATCAAGAAAGCCAAGCTGCGCGGCCAGCCGTCCCACGGTATGCTCTGCTCTTTCAGCGAGCTGGGTATCGACGTTGAAGCTGATGGCATCATTGAGCTGCCGGCCAATGCCCCCATCGGTACCGATATTCGCGACTACCTCAATCTGAACGACGTCTCCATCGACGTGGATCTGACTCCGAACCGTGCCGATTGCCTCGGTATCGCCGGTCTGGCCCGCGAGATTGGCGTGCTCAACAGCGTGGACGTGGTCGAGCCGACCTGGGCACCAGCTGTTGCCACCATTGATGCAACTTTCCCGATCCGGGTTGAAGCAACCGCCGATTGCCCCCGGTATCTGGGGCGCGTCATCAAGGGGCTGAACCTGCAGGCCCAGAGCCCGCTCTGGATGCAAGAGAAGCTGCGTCGGGGCGGCATTCGTTCCATCGACGCCATCGTCGACATCACCAACTACCTGCTGCTGGAATACGGTCAGCCGATGCACGCCTTCGATCTGGCTACCCTGGAAGGGGAACTGGTGGTGCGTCGTGCCCACGCCGATGAGCCGATGACCCTGCTCGACGGCAACGAAGTGAAGCTCAAAGAGACCACGTTGGTGATTGCCGATGCCAAAGGTCCTGCCTGCATGGCCGGTATCTTCGGTGGCAATCGCACCGGTGTATCCGAGACCACTACCGACATCCTGTTGGAGTGCGCCTTCTTCGCGCCGCTCTCCATCACCGGCCGTGCTCGCGCTTACGGTTTGCACACTGACTCTTCCCACCGCTTCGAGCGTGGGGTGGATCCGGAGTTACAAGCCAAGGTGATGGACAGAGCCACCCGTCTGCTGCTGGATATCTGCGGCGGCGAAGCCGGTCCGGTCATCGAGGTCAAATCCGATGCCCATCTGCCGAAAGCAGCCCCCATCAAGCTGCGTCGCAGCAAGCTAGACAAGGTGATCGGTATCAGCGTGGCGGATGCTCAGGTGGTCGAGATCCTGACCCGCCTTGGCATGCAAGTCACTGTGGATGCTGACGGTTGGACTGCGCTGGCCCCCTCCTGGCGTTTCGATATCGCCATCGAGGAAGACCTCATCGAGGAAGTGGCCCGCATCTACGGCTACAACAATATCCCGAACCTCAAACCCGCCGCCTCTCTGGCGATGGTGGAGCAGGCAGAAGGGCAGGTGACCCTGAAGCGCGTGCGCGACCTGCTGGTTGACCGCGGCTTCCAGGAAGCGATCACCTACAGCTTCGTCGATCCCAAAACCCAGCAAACCCTGTTCCCGCAGAGCGATGCCATCGTACTGCCGAACCCGATCTCGGTCGAGATGTCCGCCATGCGTGTCTCTCTGTTCCCGGGTCTGGTGCAGGCCGTCGTTTACAACCAGAACCGTCAGCAGCCGCGTGTGCGTCTGTTCGAGCAGGGTCTGCGTTTCATCAAGGATGAAAGCGCCGAGAACGGTATCCGTCAGGAGCCGATGCTGGCCGGTATCATCACTGGCAACCAGAGCGACGA
Source organism: Aeromonas sp. R2-2 (assembly GCF_040908355.1). Classification (NCBI taxonomy): domain Bacteria; kingdom Pseudomonadati; phylum Pseudomonadota; class Gammaproteobacteria; order Aeromonadales; family Aeromonadaceae; genus Aeromonas; species Aeromonas sp. R2-2. The sequence continues at coordinate 19,252 of NZ_JBFODQ010000007.1, forward strand.
GCACTGGGACATCAAAACCCGTGCAGCCGACTTCTTTGATTTGAAAGGGGATCTGGAAGCAGTGCTGGACTTGACCGCCGAAGGGGCCACCTTTACCTTCGAGCGCACCGAGCACAGCGCCCTGCATCCGGGCCAGAGCGCAGCCATTCTGCGTAATGGCGAGATCATCGGCCACATCGGCGTGATCCACCCGAGCCTCGAGAAGAAGCTGGGCCTCAAGAGCCGCGCGGTGATGTTTGAGCTGGAGCTGGACAAGCTGACCCCGGCCAAGGTGCCTGTGGCTGCCGAAGTTTCCAAGTTCCCGGCGAACCGTCGCGACATCGCCGTGGTGGTCGATCGTCAGGTTCTGGCAGGTGATGTGCTTGCGGTAATTAAAAAAGTTGGCGGAAATCAGGTAGTTGGAATAAACTTGTTTGACGTATACCAGGGTGCTGGTATGGCAGAGGACAAGAAGAGCCTGGCCATCAGTCTTGTATTGCAAGACACCCAGCGCACCCTGGAGGAGAAAGAGATTGCCGAGACCGTAGACAATGTCGTGCGGGCCCTTGGTGAAGAGTTGAATGCATCCTTGAGGGATTGATCTATGGCGCTTACCAAAGCCGACATTGCAGAGCACCTGTTCACCCAGCTCGGGATGAGCAAGCGTGAAGCCAAAGATATGGTGGAAGCCTTCTTTGAGGAAATCCGACAGGCGCTTGAGCGTGGTGAACAAGTCAAGATTTCAGGCTTCGGTAACTTTGACCTTCGTGAGAAGAATCAGCGTCCCGGACGCAACCCCAAGACGGGCGAGGATATTCCGATCAGCGCCCGCCGCGTGGTGACCTTCCGGCCTGGCCAGAAGCTCAAGGCCAGGGTAGAAAATGTTGAACCCAACGAGTGATAAAAAGCCAGGCAGATGCCTGGCTTTTGTTTTCAGATGACCCAATTCCCCGTTTTTCTTCTGGGTGCCGTGCTGGCACTGCCGTTGTACGCCAAGCCTTTGCAGACCACAGTGCTGCCGTTGGCGCCGGCGACCCAAGCTTATGTAAATTCACTGAGTCAGCTTTCGCTCTGCTATCCTGCGACGCTTCCTCCACCATACCTGATGGCCGAGGGGGGACTGCTCAAGGATCGTCTCGCCCGGTTGCAGGAGCTGTTCCCGGTTCCCCTCGTGCTCAAAGAGTTGCCCGATTGGCAGACATTGCGCAACGGGCTCGCAGAGGGTGACTGTGACATCATTCCCTATGTCGGAACCCGCAAGAAGGCCGTGGAGGGCATGCGGTTAAGTCGTCCGATGATGGAGACCGATGCCGCCATCCTCTACAAGGGTGAAAATCTCAAACAGGCCCGCTTTCTGGTCTACTCGGTGGCAGACTCTGCCCGCCTGTTGCACGAGCTCTATCCTCAGGCACGCATTATTTCCCTAAAAAGCGGAGAGAAGGTCTACGACGCGCTGCAGAGTGGCAAGGGTGATGCCTATCTGGGGGACTATCTGCAACTGCGCTATCTGATGCGCGAGTTTCCTGCCGATGGTTTGCGCCTGCGCCGCCTGTTTGGTGAGGATCGGATCATCAGCTATCGCTTGATGATGCGTGATCAGCCGGAGTTGGCCAATCTGGTGGACACCCTGATCCGTCATATGCCGGCCGGTACTATCTATACCGATCTGGCCCGTTATCTCGATCAGGGGTCGCTATATGTCAACCAACCCCACTTCAGCGATACCGAGCAGGCCTGGTTATCCGGCCGCGGGCGCACCATTCGCCTGGTGGTCAATCCCGAGTTGATGCCCTATAGCGGCGTCAATGATCTGGGGGAGGCGAAAGGGTGGAGCGCGGATGTGCTGCGCTGGGTCACCCAGGAGACCGGCCTGAAATACAAGCTGGTGCCTGCCGCCAGCAAGGCGGAGGCCGTAGAAAAGCTGCGCCGTGGTGAGGCGGATATGATGGCCGGCTTGCCGGAATCCCCGGCATTGACGGATCAGTTCATTTTCAGTCGGACGATCTCCACCAACCGGTTTGCCTTGATCAGCAAGCGCAAGCTGGCTGCCGATCGCATGGCGCAGCTCAAGCGGCAGCGTATTCTGGTGCCGGAATCCCTCTACGATCCCTCCTTGCTCGCCCTGCTCGGTGATCAGGAGTGGCTTCGCACCGACGGCCTCGAGCAGGGGCTTGCCGCGATCAAACAGGGCAAGGCTGACGCCATGCTGAGCGAGCTATATCAGCTGCAATATCCCCAGCGTACCAACTTGCTGGAAGGGCTCGATATCGAGGAGCTGGAAGATCGCTTCAGTCTTGGCTTTGCCATCAACAAGAGTCAGACAGAACTGGCCGGGGTGATGGATCGCAACCTGATGGCCCTGACCAGCACCCAGATCGACGAACTTAACCAGCGCTGGCGCCGCTTGTTCGTCGTGCAGCAGCCTGGCGTGAGCTACGCCGCCTGGTTTGGCTCCATCGCCATGGCACTGTTGATCAGCGGCATTGTCATCGGCGGGATCTGGCGTTCTCGCCAGCAACTGGCACGGGAGGTGGCCCAGCGTCACGCCGCCGAGAAGGCGCTGGCCATCGAGAGCGAGCTGCGGGAAACCATGTTTCAGGCGTTGCCGGTGCCCGTCTATCTGCGCAACAGCCAGGGCAAGGTGATCAAATCCAATAAACAGGGGCGACGTCTGGCCCTGCGCTATTCGCAGCAGTTGATGTTGCCGCCGGTACAGCCTCAGAAGAGTGAAGGGGAGTTGGTGCTGGGGGATCAGGTCTTCGCCTATGCCCAGCATCCGCTGCGGCTGGACAAGCAGGCACCTGCCACCGATCTCATCGCCCTGTCGGATATCAGTGTGCTGCGTGAGCAGGCCCGTTTTCTGCGTCAGGCAGAGCGCCGCCTGCGCGCCCTGACCAATACCGTTCCCGGCGTGGTGCTGCAGTTTATGTTCGAGCGGGGACGGGTAGGGGGGATCGAGTTTATCAGCCGGGGCTGTTACGAGCTGCTGGGGCTGGCGAGTCAGCAGATCCGTCGTGAGCCCAAACGGGTGCTCATTATGCTGGAGCGCGAGGATCGTCGTCGGGTAAGCCGTGAGATGTTCGCCATGTTGCAGGCTGGCAAACCCTTCGCGTTCACCATGCGCTATTACCATCCGACCAAGGGTCTGCGCTGGTTGCAGCTCTATGGCCGTGGGCGCAGTCAGCCGCAGGGTTGGCGGATCTATGCGGTGATGCAGGATGCCACTACCAGGGTCGAGCAGGATCAGGCATTGCAGCACTCCCATGAGCAGGCGCAACAGGCAGTTCTGGCCAAGGGGCGCTTTCTGGCCGCCATCAGCCACGAGATCCGCACGCCGATGAACGCCATGCTCGGCTTGCTGGAGTGGCTGGCCAGTACTCCTTTGTCGAGAGAGCAGGATTCGGCGCTGGCGAGGGTGCGTCAGGCGGGGGATGAGTTGCTCGGCCTGCTCAACGATGTGCTCGACTTTAGCCGCAACGAAAACAGCAAACTCTCCCTCTCGCCGCAACCCACCGATTTTGCCGAGCTGTGCGAGCATGTGGCGGCTGTGCACTGGACCAAGGCGCGGGCCAAAGGATTGCAACTGCGCCTTAAGTTGGATCCAGCTCTACCAGCCCTGCAGACCCTCGACCCTCACCGGGTACGGCAAGTGCTCCACAACCTGCTCTCCAATGCCATCAAGTTCAGCCTGCGTGGGGAAGTGGTACTGTGGGCTGAGGTGGTCGCATCAACCTTGCGCTTCGGTGTGGATGATCAGGGGCCGGGGATCACCGCCAAGATGCGCACCACGCTCTTTATGCCGTTCGAGCAGTTTGCCGTTGAAGGCCAGCTGCGGGCGCCGGGCACAGGTCTTGGTTTGGCGATCTGCAAGCAGCTGATCGAGCAGATGGGGGGGCTTATAGATGTCGAGGGGCGTGCCGGTGGTGGTAGCCGCTTCTATTGCGAGTTGCCCCTGAAGCGGGTGCAGCAGGAGCCGGACTGGCTGCCCAATGTGCGGCAGCTGGCACTCTCTTTACCCCACGATGAGGCGCAAGCGCTCTCGCCCTGGCTTAGTCGATTGGGGATCGCCACCGTCAGCAACGCCGTTGATACGCTGCAAGCGGAGGTGGACGAGAAGGGGCTCTACTATTGGGCCTGGCAAGGGGAGTCCTGGGTGCCTGGGACCATCATCACTCTGCTGCAGCCACGGTTGACCCCGGATCAACCGGTGGCCGGCACCCAGCCAGGGCTTGGCATGCGGGTACTGCTGGTTGAAGATCACGATGTCAATCGCGAGCTGATCAGCCTGCAGCTGGGGCAACTTGGTGCCAGCGTTATCACTGCCGCCAACGGGCAGCTGGCGCTGGAGATGCTGGTGCAACAGGAGGTGGATTTTGTGCTGACCGATCTGCAGATGCCGGTGATGAACGGGGCCGAGCTGTGCAGGCAGTTGCGCCAATCCGCCCGTTGGGCCCGTCTGCCGGTCTATGTGATCACCGCAGATCTCAGTGATCAGGCGGCAAGGGAGCTGCAATCCTGCGGTTGCGATGGCCATCTGGACAAGCCGGTCGCTCTCAAGGAGCTGGCGACCTTGCTGCGCCATATTGCCAAAGAGGGGAGCAATGCTGTCGTCCCGACACCGGTTGCCTCGCTGCTGACCGATGAACTGGCCGCCCTTTATCTGAAGGCTACCCGTGATGATTTGGCCGAACTTGAGCGCTACAGCACAGAAGAAGATGAAGTTGGCGTGAATGCTGCTTTACACAAGTTGAAGGGGGCCGCCAGAATGGTAGGGGCGACTGCGTTGGTGGCGGTCATTGAAGAGTGGCAACAGGCGCCCCATCCGATGCTGCAAGCCAGATTGAACCGGGCACTGGATGAGTTCAGCCAGCAGTTTTCAAAGAGGGCTCAAGATGATCATCACTGATGAAGAATTACTGGCGTTGCTCGATTCGGAAGAGCATGAGGCGGCAGGATTTTGCCCCATTGTGCTCTATGCCCTCGACAGCACCGCCCATGAGTTGGCCAGCACCATGACATTGCCCTCCTATGTCACGCTGCACCGTACCCGACCGGATGCCTGCTGGCAGTGGGAAGGGTTGTTTGCGGCAGGTGCCATTGCCCTTTACGACCCCGCCGCTCATCAGCAGGCGGACTATTTCCCCCAGTTGCAGCAGCATGAGGGGATCTACGCTATCGGCGAGGATTGGCTGGGGGGGCTTGCCGCCAGTTACCGTAAATGGTGCAACTGGCTGGCCGCTAACAAGGTGCTGCTGCTCGAGGATCACCCGTTTCAGGGGATGCAACTGCAACAGACCATCGCCGGGTTGGGGCTCTCCTGTCAGTGGGTACAGGATGAATCGGCCTGTCTTGCGGCATTGTCGGCGGGCGACATCAGCCTGCTGGTGTGCGATCTCAGTCTGGTGGAGCAAGATGCCATCAGTCTGCTGATGAACCAGCCCCAGTTGCAGGAGGCCGGGCTGCCCATCGTGCTGCTCTCGGCCCATGAGCAGACGCTGATCGACGGTGCCCGCCGCCTGCTGCACGATGCCGGTTTCAACATTCTGGCGGCACTGGCCAAGCCGCTTGATTGCGACGAGCTGCTCAGGTTGCTGCGTCGACTCTATCTGGGCCCGCTGCGTCAACAGCGCTTGAGCGGCCAGCGCCGCTCCATCCGCCGGTGGCAGGGGGAGGTGCAGGGTCAGCTTGGGCTGCTCTCCAGTCCCGCGACCCCTCATCCGGTCTGGCTGGCGGTGACGGGTTTGCCCAGCCGCTGGGAGGCGCTCAAGGATTGGCTGACGGAGCAGTCGCGCACCCCAGCCGAACTGACCCTGCTGATCCACCGTCGAGACCACCTGCTCGGCAATGCCGATCGCTTCGCACTGGTGCTGCAAGCCAGTCTGGCAGGGAGCAAGCTGGCGCTGCTGCTCGATAACAGCCAGCATCTGCCATTCGATCTGCTGGAACGTTTGCCGCTGCAAGCCTTGCTGCTGGGGCAGGGGATCTTGCCGGAGATGGAGTCCTTGACCGGTGACTCCCTGCTGGGGCGTTTTATGGCCCGGGTTCGGGAGCTGGGGATCGCCGTCTATCTGGATGATCCTTACAACCTGCTCGACGTCGAGGTGTGGCGAGAGCGCGGTATGACGGGGCGCTGGTAAGCCATGCCGCGCTACCTCTGCTGGCCCATGCACCGGGAGCGCCTCGGCAAAGGGCTGGAGGGCTGGCCCCATCCGGTTTCCCGGGCCGCGCTGCCACTGGCGATGCAGGTCTCCGGGGTGCCTTGCCTGCTACGCGAGCTGCATGGTGTGGCGCCTGCCCGCATGCTGGCCGCTTACGATGCATTGAGTGAAGAGAGCATCTATCTGCGTTTTATGCGCCCGAAACGGACGCCGCCACCGGAACAGGTGGCCCAATTTCTCAATTACCACCCCGAACAACAGATTTCGTTGTTGCTGACCGATCTGGCTGGTGAGCCGCTGGCTCAGGCGCAATCAATCCGCCGCCGCCTTCATCCCGATCGGGCGGAGTTCTCCTGCATCGTGGCGGATCACTTCCAGCACAAGGGGGCGGGGAGGCGCATTCTGCTGGCGCTGGCACTGTTGGCCAGGGCGGACGGGATCCGGGAGTGGACGGCGGAAGTGCTGGCCCAGAACCGGCCCATGCTGACCCTGCTCAAGCGCCTTGGCTTGCCGCTGACCTTGGTGACCGGGCGGGAGATGGTCTTTGTCAGGCTGGATCTGTCGGTACTGGATGCCTGGTTGCCCGCACAGCCAGCGGCGCCGCTTAAGACCAAGGGCGAATAGTGACACTTTTTTCCCTGTGCTAAGGTCACATTTATTGTGCGGGGATAGACGGAGCAGCTTATGGCGCAGTCATATAAACATATCGTGATCCTGACCGGCGCGGGGATCTCTGCCGAATCCGGCATCAAGACTTTTCGTGCCTGCGACGGTTTGTGGGAAGAGCACAAGGTCGAGGACGTGGCGACCCCCGAGGGGTATGCCCGGGATCCCGAACTGGTGCTGCGCTTTTACAACTCCCGCCGCAAACAGCTGCAACAGCCCCAGGTTCATCCCAATCCGGCCCACTATGCGCTGGCCCGCCTCGAGCGACTGCTGCCCAGCACGGTCACCCTGGTCACCCAGAACATCGACAATCTGCACGAGAGCGCGGGCAGCAAGAACCTTATCCATATGCACGGGGAGCTGCTCAAGGCCCGCTGCCCCGAGTCCGGTCAGGTGATCGAGTGGCGTGGCGATCTCCATCAGGACGAGCTCTGCTCCTGCTGCCAGTTCCCTCAGCCGATGCGTCCCCATGTGGTCTGGTTTGGCGAAATGCCGCTCGGGCTGGATCGCATCTACAGCGCGCTTGCCCAGTGCGATCTCTTTATCTCTATCGGCACCTCTGGCGCTGTCTATCCGGCCGCCGGGTTTGTCCATGAAGCAGGATTGAACGGGGCGCACACCATCGAGCTCAATCTCGAACCGAGCGAGGTAGGTAGCCAGTTTGACGAAAAACGCTATGGCCCAGCCTCCCTGCTGGTGCCCGCCTATGTCGATGAGTTGCTGGAGGCGTGCGGCATTCATCAACCGAGGCAAGTCGAGGGGCACAACTGGATGGAGATGCGTGGTCCCTGAGCTAGTGTGCGACGGGACAGTTGCAATGGTTCGGTGAAATCGCCACACTGGCAACCATTTAAAAAATGGGACGCAGTTGGCGCAAATTACCATGACCGCAGTAAAGCAATGGATCGCTTTTTTTCTCCTGATGCTGGCCAGTTCCAGCGCATCGGCCTCCATCCCCCTGATGACCCTGGTACTGCCAGATGGCCAGCAGGTGACCCTCGATGAGGCGGCCCTCTCCGCCTTGCCACAGACCGAATTCACCACCACTACCCCCTGGACTCAGGGCGTTCACCACTATCGCGGGCCGACCCTGTCAGCCGTGCTGGCGGCGCAAGGGATCCCGGATGCTCGCAAGATTGCCGTTTCGGCCCTCAACGGCTATCAGCAGGTGGTGGATCTGGCCCTGTTCGACGGCGTGCCGCTGACCCTGGTGCGTCAGGAGGACGGCAAACCGCTGACCCGGCGCAACAAGGGGCCGCTTTGGCTGCTCATCCCGTTCACCACCTATCCCAAGCTGGACGTGCCTGCCATTCACAACTGCATGGTGTGGCAGGTGACCCGCATTGAGATCGTCGATTGATGGGGCTATCCCGCCAAAATCTGCTGTTGGTTGCGGTGTCGCTGCTGTTTCTGCTCTCTTCGGGCAGCAGCCTCTATCTGCAGTATCGGCAGGAGCAGCTGGTCGATACCTTCTACCGCAATGTCCACTGGAACATCAGCCAGGTAATGCTCGAATCCCAGCGTTTCCTCTACGACTTGCAGCTCTATCGGGCTGGCAGACTGTCGATGGAGACCCTGAGCCTCGATTACGATCTGCTGTGGAACCGGCTCGACATCTTCCTCATCAGCAGTGAAACCGCCGAGATGCGCCAGCGGCACGGGCTCGGCAAAGTGCTGGCCACCCTGTTCGAGCAGATCAAGCAGCTCGAACCCCAGATGGAGGCCGGTGCGCTGCGCGAGGGGGCTGAGCTTGCCCGCTTGCAGGAGGCGATCGCCAGCCAGACCCGTCTCATCGAACAGATAGGGGATCAGATCCTCTCCGGCCAGGAGCGGGAGCATTCGGTCAGCCAAATCCGCAACAGCCTGTTCTGGCTGCAGATCTGGCAACTGATCCTGCTACTGACCGGTGGCGCTCTGGTCGCTGCCCTCATTCGCGCCAATCTGGCGAACCGTCGGCTTGCCCTGCTCGATCCCCTTACCCAGCTTGGCAACCGCCGTGCCCTGCAGGAGCAGCTCTCTCGCGCTCTGCATGCTGGCGAGGTGAGCGCTTTGGTGGTGCTCGATCTCAAGCGCTTCAAGCAGGTCAATGATCTGCTGGGTTATCAGGTCGGTGATCGGCTGTTGCAGATGGTGGCCAACAAGCTGCAGCAGGCCCATGGCAGCCACGCTTACCGGCTCGGTGGAGATGAATTTGCCGTGGTGCTGACCAAGGCGGATGATGCGCTGGAAACCGCCATTCATGAGCTGGTGGATCTGCTCCATTTCGAGTTCGTGACCCGGGAGTGCAGCTTCGATCTGGCCTGTCGGCTCGGGGTTGCCAAGGCGCAGCAACAGGATGCCGCCCGGCTGCTGGATCAGGCCATCCTGGCCCTTAACCAGGTCAAGCGTAGCCAGGAGGGGGCGATCAGCTGGTTTGAGCCCGCCATGCTGCAGCAGTTGCAGTTGAGTCAGCAGCAGCTTCATCAGCTGCGAGAGTGGCTGGCCGGGCGCGAGCCTGCACCGCTGCGAGCGGCATTGCAGGCGCTGACGGACGGACAGGGCAACGACATGTGGCAATTGGCACTTGAGTGGCGTGAGCAGGGGGCGCCCTGCCACATGCGCTGGCTGCAGGAGTGCGGCGTACTGGGGCCCGTGTTGGCCCGTGTGCTGCAAACGCATGAGGCGCAGTATGCCGATGGTCGGGCACTGCTGGTCCCGCTCGACAACCAGGCCCAGCTGACCCATCTACTGGCCTGTCTGCCGGGGGCTTCCCGCACGCCGCTGGTGTTGCTGGTACCGACGCTGCAGCCGGATGGTGTCTTGCTGGCGGGATTGCGGCAGCAGGGTTGCACTTTGGCGCTCAGAGAGATTGGCAGCACCACCTCGGCGCAGCTGGCAGCCGGCTGGCCTGTTCGCTACTGGTTGCCGCAGGGGGATGATGATGGCGAGTTGTTGCAGCCTCTGGCCAGACGATTGGGGCTGGTGCCACTGCAAGTGCTGGCAGCAAGGGAGACCAGGTCGCTGGCCTGAGGGCAAAAGCGGTATTGCACGGCAGAGATAAAACGAAACAAGGCGACCTCGGGGTCGCCTTGTTTCGTTTATTGCCCCTGAACGTCAGGTGCGAGGGGCGCAGGATTGCCTGATCACCAGGTCAGGGTCGACGGTGATCAGGTGATTCTCCACCGCTTCGCCGTTGATCCGAGCTAACAAGCGGGTGACGGCGAGGCGCCCCAGCTCCTCTTTGGGCTGGTTGACGGTAGTGAGTGGCGGCGACATAAATTCGGCCAGCGCCACATTGTCATAGCCAACGATGGAGATATCCCGCGGGATCACCAGCCCCGCCTGATGGGCGGCACTGATGGCCCCCATCGCCATCATGTCGTTACAGACAAAGAGGGCGGTGGGCCGCTCGGGCAATTCCAGCAGATGGGTCATCGCCTGATGGCCACTGGCGCAGTCAAAATCCCCCTCCTGGATCCAGTCAGGATTGACAGTGAGTCCGGCCTCCTGCAGCGCCAGCTCGAAACCTGCCTGCCGCTGGTTGGCGGGGGCGCGGCTGTGGGGGCCTGTGATGCAACCGATGGCGGTATGGCCCAGCTCAATCAGATGGCGGGTCGCCAGATAACCGCCGTGGAAGGAGTTGTCGGCGATAAGATCCACATCTTCGCTGACCAGTCCCCAATCCATCACCACCACCGGCAGGCTTTTGAGCCAGTCGAGCTGGTTGAACACCTCTTGTTGCCCTTCGCTACACATGATGAGCAGGCCATCGACCCGCTTGCGCAGCATCATCTTGAGGTAGGAGAGGGCCGTCTCGGCCTGACCTTCTGTGTTACCCAGCATCAGGTTGTAGCCCTGCTCGAAGCAGTAACGCTCAACCCCGCGCACCACCTCAGCAAAGAAGGGGTTGCTGGAGGTGGTGACCAGCATGCCGATACTGTTGGTCTCCTTCACCTTGAGGCTGCGGGCCACTAGGCTCGGGGCATAGTTGAGCTCACGCATGGCGGCGAAGACCCGCTCGCGGGTCTCCTCGGCGACAAAACGGGTCTCGTTGATGACGTGGGAGACGGTGGTGGTCGAGACCCCCGCCAGCGCCGCCACCTCCTTGATATTGGCCATCAGTGCCCCTGCGCAGTCTGCTCAAGCAGGAAGGTGTCGACCTCCTGCTTGCTCGGGATGGAGCTCTGGGCGCCGAACCGGGTGACGGAGAGCGCCGCCGCCCCGTGGGCAAAGCGCACCGCGCTGTGGAAATCGGCACCGGCCAGTTCCGCCGCCAGCAGGGCGCCGTTGAAGGTATCGCCCGCGGCAGTGGTATCCACCGCCTTGACCCGAAAGCCCGGGATCAGCTGTTGCTGCTGGGCGTTGCTGCAATAGACCCCCTGCGACCCCAGGGTGATCATCACATCCGCAATCCCCATCTGGTGGAAACGGGCAGCCGCCTCGCGGGCGCTCGCTTCGTCGGTGACTTTGACGCCGGTCAACAGCTCGGCCTCGGTCTGGTTGGGGGTGATAAGGTCGACCAGCGCCAGCAGTTCGCTTGAGAGCGGACGGGC
>NZ_JBFODQ010000070.1:0-32030 GCF_040908355.1 Aeromonas sp. R2-2
TCGACCATTGAGGTCAGCACTTGCCGCTCCTTGCCATTGATGTGTCGAGTCAGCAAGCGGGCTTCCACTGTGTCCGGCAGGTGCGGCCACTTCTTCCTCGCCTGTGGGCTGGTGTTCAGCAAGACCAGTGCATCCTGGCGCCCCAGTTTGCGCACCACCTCGTATTGGGTGCCCTTTTTGAGCGGCAGCAACCAGTGCCGCTCGCAGCCGGTGGTTTGCCAGGCGTGGAGCAGGCCAAGTGAATAGAACCCCTTGTCGAACAGGGTCAGCGAGTGGTCCGGCGTGCGTGCGACAAGCTGTTCGGCCAACACCATCTCGTTGACGGCGCAGCTCTCCATGACGGCCTGCACAAGTCGGTGACTGGTCAGCTCCATCTGACAGAGCATGCGCACCTGCGGATAGGTGGTCTCGCCATGCTGCGTGCCGGGCTTGGCAAACTCGGCGGCATTGTCCGGGGTATCGGGGGGGCGCCACATCACGCCATCGACGGCGAGCAGTTGCAGCCCGGCCCAACCGGGATGATTGGCCTGCTGGTGCCAGAGATAGGCGGTCTCGTGAAACAGCCGTTCGATGCTCTTGTCCCCTAATTTTTGGCGAGCTTGCAGGAAGGCGCTGGGGGCAACGAAGGGACGGTCGCCGGGCAACAGGATATCGAGCTGATTGACCAGCTGGGTCATGGGGACATGGCGGAAGATAGCCATGCCGATGATGGCCCAGACCAGGCGCTCCATGGGCATACGGCAGCGACGCAGGGTCGCGACATCCTCTTCGGCGAGCAGAGTGGTGATGAGCTCGTTGGGAATGAGGTAGGAGAGTGACTCAAACTGAGCGGCATTACTGGCGTGCAGGAAATCGAGAGCCTGGTCGATACGCATAAAAAATCCGAAACCAATCAACAGGTTTCGGATTTTCACACAGCAGAAGGATCGGTCAATGGATCCTTAACTGATCGGCATTAGTCTTCGGGGCGCTCTTTTTATTATTACTGCTGCGGCTATGGTCGGCTGGGGCAGGGGGCTAGCTGATACATCTCCAGCCAGTTGCGATCCCCTGGATGGAAGTGCCGCCCCAGCAACACGCCACCGGCTGCCGTAATGACCTTGCGGGAAGCCAGATTATCTTCGCCGCAGCTGATCAGCACCGGCGCTGCCAGCACCTGTTGTTGCACCCAGCGCAGCAGCACGGTCGCGGCCCCTTCGCCACGGCGAGAGGGGCGGGTTTCGTAACCGATGTGGCCCAGCCACTGTTGGCTGGCCTCATTGTCACCGTGGCGCAGGCGCAAGGTGGCGAGGATCTCTCCGGCATCGAGGGCAAAATAGGTGGTGGTCGGCAGGTATCCACTGGGCAAGTTGCGCCCTTCTGCGTGATCCAGCAGGCTCTGCAGCCAGCCGTCCGGGTCAAATTGCGCCACCTGATAGAGCGGCTGTCCGTCCTCGGCGCATTCGGTGACATAGCGACGGTAAGCCGGAGCATCTGCCAGCCTGGCCGGTCGGCACTGCAGAGCGAGCACTGCGCTCATGACAGGAGCGCGCAGGGCGGCAGCGGTTGCGGCTCGTTGTGGTGGAGCTCCTGCACGCAGGCCCGTTGCCTTCCAGCCTGTTTGGCGGCGTAAAGAGCCTGATCCGCGCGCAGGTAGGCCGCTTCAAACCCCTCGTCAGGGTGCAGCGAGGTGAGGCCGATGCTGAGGCTGATGGGGCCACCGGCCAGCCCCCGGGTCGCCTCGGCGATCTGTTGCTGCAAGGCGTGGCAGTAGTCTGGCAGGGTCTGCGGGTCAGCCATCAGCAGCAGGGCCAGCTCATCGCCACCAAGCCGACCGGCCATGCCCTCAGAAGGCAGGGTATTGGTGATCACCCGACCCACGGCCCGCAGCATGGCATCACCGACGGGGTGGCCGTGGCGGTCGTTGATCTGCTTGAAGTTATCCAGATCGATCAGCAGCAGCTGGCTGGGACTCCTCACCTCGCGGGCACGCAGGGCCACCTGGCGCTCGAAATAGTGGCGGCTGAACAGGCCGGTCAGCTCGTCCTGATTGGCGCGCCGCTCCAGCTTGCGCTGGGTGGCCAGCAAGGCTTGCTGCTGGCGAGTGTGGACCAGGCTCAGCAGCAGATAACTGCGGGCGATGGTAAAGAGCAGGCTGAGCAGGATCACAGGCCCGAGCAGCGGATCGGTGAAGGAGTTGGCCGCCTGCTCCGGCTGCCAGAGGTGTTTGGCGATCCGCAGTAGTTGCAACAGCAGTTGCAGGCCGAGCAGCAGAATGGCAAAGCGCAGCACCCGATAGACGGGGGCCAGCCGTTGGTAGCGCCAGAGCTGCCAGATAAGCAGCGCAATCTGCAGCGAGAGCACGCCGGAGAGCACGATGATCCGGCTATGCACATCAAAGAGGGGTTGCTGCAGCGCGGTCAGGGCAAACAAAACGAAACCACCGAGGGTAACGGCGGGCAGCAGCCAGCCCAGTTGGTCGGCTTCACGGCGAAAGAAGTGGCGCATCCCCCGTTCATAGAGCAGGGTGGTCGACATCAACAGCAGGTTGGTGCAGAGAATATTGGCAAGGGATGCATTTCCCTCAAGGGGGCGCAGCAGCAGGCAGCAAAAAGCCCCCGCGATAACCAGTTCCCCCGCTGACCAGTAGATCAATGCCCTGATCTGGCGATGGGTGTGCCACATGGCGGCGAAAATGGTGGCGACCCCCACATGTGACAGCGTGACGAACAGCACCAGACTCAACAACTGGGCTGAGGAAAACAGACTTGGCATCAAGGGGCTCTCTGGGAAGTCACCTGTGAACGAACAGGCGATGGGGTATCGCCCGCTGGCAGTGGCCGATCACAACATGAATCCAGCCTATTATCAATTGGTTAAATGGCCGAATGTGCTCACCTCCGACTTCTTGCACGATGGCAATTGCTGACTCGATTTATCAGAGCGCAAGAGGGCATTTTATTGTCTTGTCAGTCAATTTCGCTGCGTGAAAGGTGGTTGTGTTGGCGGCAGGGTGAACCCAACCGCCAGACGTTGTGCTAATCGCAGGTTGCAGCAGGCAAGCGCATTACGATGGCCTCCTTGTCCAGATGGGTCAGCAGACGGCGCACGTCGTCGAGGCGGATGATCAGAGTCGCGGTGTTGACCAGCGGATGGCACTGCACCTGTTCGGCCTGCCAGATGGCCTCGTCCACCACCAGCTCTACCGCTTTTTCCCTGTCGCGCACCATGGCGAGCAGGGTGACCGAACCCGGGGTAAGGCCGAGCACCGCATCGAGCCGCTCGGGGGAGCCAAAGCTCAGCCGTTTGACCCCGAGCATGGCTGCCAGCGCCTTGAGGTCGACCCGGTGCTCCTCCGGACCCACCACCAGAAACAGCCGCTCGCTTTTCGGGTCGCGCAAAAAGAGGTTCTTGGTCTTGGCGGCGGGCAGGTCGGGCAGCAGCTTGCTCGCTTCCTCACAGGTAAACACCGGAGGATGGTCAAAGCGCTGGTAGGGGATAGCCAGCTGATCCAGCAGGGAATAGATTGCCACAAAGACTCCTTTCGTCGGCGAAGAGTGGTCAGAACGGGATGGGCGGGAATAACGACCGGATCGAGCTTACCAGTTTGACTCCCGCCTCGCAGCCTGCGTGACGATTGCGAGCAGGTACTGTATGAACGTACAATGGTCCCATTCTCGGACAGCCCCTTTACGCTTCATGACTGCAACCCAGCCCACCGTACCCGCCACTCCGCCCCTCGACGGTTTTATCCTGACCCGCCACGGTCGGGACGTGCGCGGTCGCAACGGGCAGCCTGCAACCACCGAAATCGTGATGTGGCTCTGGAGCGCGCAGGGGCCGGTGCGGGTGGTGGTGCCGGGGCAGGAGCCGGTGTTCTTTTTGCCGCAGAGCCATATGGCAGAAGCTGCCGAGCTGTTCAAGGGGGCCGGGGTGAGCGGGCGGTTTCGCCGCCTGCCGATGCACACTTTCGATGGCCGCCCTGTGGTGGGCTGCTATTTCGCTACCCTGAGTGCCTTTCACCGTGCCATCGAGCTGCTGCTTATTCGCGGGCTGGAGCACTTCGAGGCGGATATCCGGCTGCCGGAGCGCTTCCTGATGGAGCGCTTCATCACCGCTGGTGTGCGCTTCGATGGCCGGGCGGTAAAAAAGGGGGGCAAGCAGGGCTACTGGGAGGTGAACGAGGCGCGCTGCGCGCCGCAGGCGGTGACGCCGACCCTCTCCTGGGTGTCGCTCGACGTGGAGTGCGCCATGGACGGGGCCCTCTTCTCGGTCGGTCTTTACAGCGAGCAGGATGCGCGGGTCATCATGATCGGCACCCCGGAGGCGGATGCCGAGAGCTGGGGTACCCAGGTCGAATGGGTGGCGGACGAGAGCGCCCTGCTGAGTGCGCTGGAGAGCTGGTTCAGCCTGCATGACCCCGATCTGGTCATCGGCTGGAACGTGGTCAACTTCGATTTTCGCCTGCTGCTACGCCGCGCCGAGCTTAACAAGCGGCGGCTGCGGCTCGGGCGGGGGCGCGAGCTCTGCTTCTGGCGCTCGTCACGGGGCGATCCCCAAACCGGCAACGTCATTATCCCCGGGCGCATGGTGCTCGATGGCATCGATACCCTGAAAAGCGCCACCTGGCAGTTTGCCAGCTACAGCCTGGATGCGGTGGCGAGCGAACTGCTTGGCCGTGGCAAGGATATCGAGGATGTGGCCAATCGGGGGGAGAAGATCACCGAGCTGTTCCATTCCGACAAGGAGGCGCTCGCCCGCTACAACCTGGAAGATTGCAAGCTGGTGTGGGAGATCTTCGACTACTGCCACCTTGTCCCTTTTGCCATCGAGCGTGCCTCCCTCACCGGTCTTGAGCTGGACAGGGTAGGGGGCTCGGTGGCGGCCTTTACCAACCTCTATCTGCCGCGGCTCCATCGTGGCGGCTACGTGGCCCCCAATTTGCCAGCCGATGGTGGGCTGGCGAGCCCCGGCGGCTATGTGATGGACTCCAAACCCGGTCTCTATCGTCACGTGCTGGTGCTCGATTTCAAGAGCCTCTATCCCAGTATCATCCGCACCTTCTGCATCGACCCCATGGGACTTATCGAGGGGTTGCAACACCCCGACCACGCCATTCCCGGCTTTCGCGGCGCTATGTTCTCCCGAACCCGCCACTTCTTGCCGGATCTCATCGCCACCCTGTGGGCGGCGAGGGACAGAGCCAAGGCGGCCAGCAACAAGGCGCTCTCCCAGGCCATCAAGATCATCATGAACTCCTTCTACGGCGTGCTGGGTTCGGGGGGTTGCCGTTTCTATGATCCGCGCCTAGCCTCGTCCATTACCCTGCGTGGCCACAGCATCATGCAGCAGACCCGCGAGTGGATTGAGGCGAAGGGGTTCGAGGTGATCTATGGTGACACCGATTCCACCTTTGTCCATCTGGGGCGCGAGACCAGCCCCGATGAGGCGGACGAGATCGGCCAGCGACTGGCTCAAATGATCAACGATAACTGGGCTGCACTGATCAGGCGCGAGTTCGACCTGCCGAGTTATCTGGAGATCCAGTACGAGACTCACTATCGCCGCTTTCTGATGCCCACCATCCGCGGGTTGGAGAAGGGCAGCAAGAAGCGCTATGCGGGGCTGGTTGGCAAGGCCAGCGAGGGGAGTGAACAGCTGGTGTTCAAGGGGCTCGAATCGGTGCGCACCGACTGGACCATGCTGGCCAAGCAGTTTCAGACCCGCCTCTATGAACTGGTGTTTCACGATGAAGATCCCAGCGGCTATGTGCGCACCATGGTGGATGAGACTCGTGCCGGTCGTCACGACGATCTGCTTATCTACCGCAAACGGCTGCGCCAGAAGCTCGAGGAGTATCAGAAGAATGTACCGCCCCATGTGCGGGCAGCGCGGCTGGCCGATGAGGAGAACCTGCGCCGCGGTCTGCCCCAGCGCTATCAGCATCGGGGCGCCATCGCCTATCTGATGACCCTCAATGGCCCCGAGCCGCTGGAGTACCGGCGCAGTGCCATCGATTACGAACACTATATCGACAAGCAGTTGCGACCCATTGCCGACGCCATCCTGCCCTTTATCGGCGAGTCGTTCGACCGGATCTGCGGCCAGCAGCTGGATCTTTTCTGATTGGTGCAAGTTGGCACTTTACTTCCCATGAATACTGGATAAAAATACAGTTATAAATCATGGAGAAGTTTCCTATGCGTCTTGAAATCATCATCGACAGAAAACATCAGATCCCGACCTCGACCATGGAGGCGCTGCGTCAGGAGCTGCTCAAGCAGCTTGGCGAAAAATTCCCCGACATCCATGTGCGGGTCGCGCCGGGCAGTGCCATGGCCCTGACCGTCAGCCGTGCCAGCAAGGAAGACAAAGAGCTGGCCGAAGCCATGGTGCAGGAGGTGTGGGAGAACGCCGACAGCTGGATGCCGGAAGAGAACGTCGCCTCCTGATCCCCATGGTCAGTGGATAATTCTGGGCGGTGGATAAATGGGTAGCTGATAAACGGGCATGCCCGCTAACGATTCGCAGAGCCCCGGACAACAAAAAACGCAGCCAAGTGGCTGCGTTTTTTGTGGGTGGTGAGAGGTTCGCGGTGGCTTGTCTGGCTCTGGGGTGAGCCAGGCCCGTTACAACCCCGCCCAGCTTTTCAGGCTCTGCTGCTGCACCCGGCGATTGGCTTCGCGGATCTCCCCTTTGGCACGCAGGTCGGCCAGCGCAATGGGCAGTGCGGCGCGGATCTCGTCACTGCTCATTCCGGCTTTGAGGGCCGGGTGATAGGCCATCTTTAGCAGCACATAGTCCAGCCCGGTCAAAAAGCTGTCGATGCTGTTGTCATTGAAGATGGAGGGAAACACCTTGTCCGAGTCGTTGGGCAGCCCCATCACCTGGGTGAACTCCTCCACTACACAGTCGAGAAAACGCCCCTTGGCCCGGCTGTAGTCTACCGGAATGATGATGGTGGCACGGCTGATCTCGTGTTTCGCATTGGTTGCGAAGTTGGCAAGGCAGAGCCCCTCCTTGAGCGCCATCTTGACCGATGGGTCCCCCCCCATGGTGCGGTTGGCCCAGCTCTTCATCTTGCTGTAGTCGGTCATGATCAGGGTGAGGTTGGGCTTTGCGGCCACCATGCTGATGGAGTGGCCGGTGATGCGAGCCAGATGGGCCGCCTGTACCTTCACCACGTCGGCCTGCAACGGCTTGTCACCCGATTCGTTGATAAGTTGCAGCCGGATCGGCTGCTGCCAGCGGGCAAAACGGGTCTGCCTGGCTTCGCCATACTCCCGCTCCATTGCGATGGCCATAAAGCTCTCGACCAGATAGCTATCGCTCTGCCAGCGCTCATCGGCACGGGCGCTGTGGCCCGCGAGCAGAAGCAGCAGCGCCAGCAGGCCACGTAACGCGCGGTGGGGACGGACAACGCAGCCCAAGTTGGTCATTACCAAAGTGGCAATAAAGCGCGTGGCACTAAAGGGGGATGCGGCAAATGACATGTTTCCTCCCTGAAACGGTTGTCAGCCTAGCGGTTGGCCTTGTCGATATCTCGCCAGGTGAGCCAGAGCCTGAGATCAAACTCCAGTTGATGATAGTCGGGCTCCATGTGCTGGCAGAGCTGGTAGAAGCTCTTGTTGTGATCCTTCTCTTTGATATGGGCGAGCTCGTGCACCACGATCATTTTCAGGAACGGGGGCGGCGCCTCCTTGAACAGGGCGGCGATGCGGATCTCGTTCTTGGCCTTGAGCTTGCTGCCCTGTACCCGGCTGACGTAGGTGTGCAGGCCGAGGGCATCCTTGATCACGTTGATCTTGCCATCGAACACCACCTTTGACAGGGGCGCCGAGCTCTTGAGGTAGCGGTTCTTCAGCTCCATGGTGTAGGCAAGCAGCGCCTTGTCGCTCTGGATCTGGTGGCTTTCCGGATAGCGTTTGGCCAGCATCTCCCCCAGCTTGCCTGCCGCAATCAGCTGCTGTACCTGTGCCTTGAGAGGGTCTGGATAGCCGCCCAGATAAGTCAGTTCCGCCATGGTGTCACTCGTTACATCAAAAAGAGCGCCATTGTAGTTATCTCGGGCGGGCTTGCCTACTGCGGGCAGCTGCTGCAAGGGGCTCTGGCGCAATAAAAAGGGCGGCCATTGCAACAATGGCCGCCCTGCGGGGCGTATTGACGATCAGCGTCGGCGATAGAGACCCGGATCCACCTCTTCATAGTGGCTGGTCAGGTATTGATAGAAGGCAAGATGGGAAGGGGAGCTCGGTTTTTTCAGCTCCTCGCTCACCCGGTCCGGCTTGGCGATGATGAACTTCGGGCTCTGGCGCTGGATATCGGCCAGCACCCGCTCACGCACGTCATAGGGCGGATTGACGTTGGCAAAGAAGAGGTAGGCGGAAGCCGGCTGGCGATCGGTCCAGAGATAATATTGCGGCTGGATGCCATCGACCCAGATCTTGTCGCTCGGGCTGGTCTCGGCCTTGATGCGATCGACCCGTACCTGCGCCGCCGGATTGAAGGGGCGACCCTTGAGGGTCCCTTCCCAGGCGTTGTTGATCATCAGCAGCAGCATGGCCAGCGTCGCCAGCCAGGGGGTGGCACTGCGCACATCCCAGGCGCGCCAGAGGGGGATGAGGATCAGCACCGGCAGCGCCCACAGCAGGCTGGTGCCGAGCACCTCGTTGACCCGCTCGAGGGACCACTCCTTGGTGCTCCAGCCAAAGGCGAGCTGCTGGGCCAGCAGCCAGCTGGCGGTGAGTACCACCAGCGAGATGCAGAGCAGGCCGATCGCATCAGCCTGCTGTTCGCTGCGATCCAGCAATACCGCCAGCGGTAGCACCGCCAGTTGCAGATAGAGCACGTCATAGTGATCGAACACATGGCCGGAGACCGAGTTGGCGATCAGGGTAAACAGCACCCCAAACAGGGTCGCCAGCAGGGCGGGCAGATACCACTCCTGACGGCGACTCAGCATCAGAATGATAAAGGCGGGCAGCAGCATCACAAGGCCGGTACGCAGCAGGCCGACGGCGCCCACCATGGGAGAGAAGCCATTGCCGTAGCTTCCCTCGAAGAAGATGTCGAAGGCGTAGTATTTGAAGGCCGCCAGCAGATCATGCTGCTGGAAGTAGGCGTAAAGCGGGCCGCCAATCAGCGCCAGCCCCAGCAGGCTGGAGATGAGCAGCAAGATGGCATCACGCCACTTCTCATGCAGACACCAGTGGCAGAACAGCACCAGATACCAGGCCCCCCAGAAGGCGCCGTTGTTGGTGCGCATCCAGGCGACGATGGCGAAGGTGAGTGCCGCCACCAGTGCCGGCCACCAGCGAAATCCCTTGTCCAGCAGCAGGGTAATGAAGGCCCACTGGGCGATGAGGGCGAGGTGGAAGGTCCAGTCCTCAGTCATGTTGCCGTAGTAGTAACGGGTGCCGTAGAGAGCCAGCACCGCCAGCATGGCGCCAAGGCGCGCCTTGAACGAGAGTCCAAGCTGAGCAAAGGCCTGCCAACTGGCCAGCAGCCCGAGCCAGCAGAGCACCCACTCCAGTGTCCAGATCCCGACAAATCCCCCCATTCCATAGCCCAGCGCGTCGAGGGCGAAAATCATCGGCCCCTTGATGTCGATCATGTCGCGATAGAGCACGCCCCCTTCGCTCCACATCTTGCCCATCACAGCGAACAGCGAGGCATCAAAGCCCGGCGCCATGGCGTGGAAGAGCGGGTTGCGCAGACAGAAGAGCAGCGCCAGCAAGGCGGTCAGCAGCACAATGGCTGGCTTGATACCCGGGTTGACGCGAGGGGGAGTGAAACGGATGGAGTGATTCATGAAGTCGCCTGTTCCTGCAGCTGGTCTTGAAAGCGGGCCTATCTTGCCGAGCTAGTGAGTGCGATGCAATGGGGCGGGCCCGTGTGGGGCAAATATTCTCGAAAAAGCCCGGTTCTTGCAGGGAACCGGGCGCTGGCTGCGGCAATATTGGCCGTCAGGGGGATGTGGCAAAGCCATCCCCCCCTGCATCAACTGAGGTACTCAAGCAGGGGCGGTTGCGCTTCCAGTGTCGGCAGGTGACGGGCCCAGCGGATAAAAGCGTCGGCCAAGGTGATGCCGAGCTCTTGATTGTGCTGGGTGAGGGTGCGCGCCAGTGCGGTGTAACCCTCCTTGCCGGAGGCGGTATAGGCGCTCGATACTCCGCGATAGACCTGTTCGGCATTGACCGCTTGCCACTGGCCGGGGGCGGCTTCCCACTCCAGTCGGGTGATGCGCTGACCCTTGGGCCGATCGGCCTGATAGGTGAATCGCACCCCTGCGGTGTAGGGGAAGCTGCCGTTGCCATTGCCGACCACGCCGTTGTTGGTGGCGTTGTCGATGGCATTCTCCAGCGCTTCCGCCAACTCGTGACCGTGCACCCGATAGAGGGTGAGAGGAATGGCAAACGGCAGCAGGCGACCGGCGATATCTGCTTCGCTCAGGGGGCCCGGCTCCAGCGAGCAGCGCACGCCGCCAGCATTGTGCAGGGCAAAGTCCACCTCGCCTACCTGTTCACGGGCGGCGGTCAGCATGGCGCGGGCCACCAGCGGGGCGAGCAGGCTGCCGTGGGGCAGGGTGGCATCCGGCAGCCGCTGATGGGGCAACGGCGCCGCCAGCCGGGTGACGATGCGCTGGCTCATGGTTTCAATCTCCGGCCGGTAGCGTTTGGCCAGATGTTGTTCAAGCTGTTGATCCGGCTCGCAGAAGGTGAGCCCGGCGGGTGGCGTGGAGGCAAATGGCCAGGGCTGCCAGGGGAGCCACTCCAGCTGACCCTGACTCTGCACGACGCGGCCCGCCTCATCGAAGGTGAGCTCGCAGACACCGAGGCAGAGGGCGCTGTGGCCAGCATGCAAAATAGCCACCCCGTTGTTCATCAGCGGATAACTGCCTTCGCTTGGCAGACCCAGCGGCGCGAGATCGCCGAGCAGGCTGTGGGTGTGGCCGCCGATGATGAGACTGAGCTCGGGGAAGCGTTCGGCCAGCAGCTTGTCCTGATCCAGCCCGAGGTGGCTCAGCAGCACGATATGCTGGATCCCTTCGCGCTTGATCTCCTGCAACACCCTGGTGAGGGTGTCGGCGACCGCGTGGAAACGGGTGTGGGGATCCGGGTTGGCGATGGCAGCCATCTGGGCGAGGGTGATGCCGAGCAGTGCAAAGGGAACCCCATCGATCACCCGGCGATGCCAGGGCTGATGGGCGTCGTAGAGGTGGGGAATATCCCACAGCCCCAGCGGCGTGTCGGCTGGCTCCTGACTGTTGTCCAGATTGGCGGCCAGCACCGGAAAATCGAGCTGGCGCAAGAACTCCACCAGCGGGCCGTTGCCCAGATCGAACTCGTGGTTGCCAAGTACCATGGCATCGGGGGCCAGCATTGCGAGCAGGTCGGCGTTGGCGCGCCCTTTGAAGCGGTTGAAATAGAGCGAACCCTGAAAGGAGTCGCCACCGTGCAGAAATAGAAAACGCTGGCCGGCTGCTGCGGCTTTGGCACGCAGTTGGGTCAGTCGGGTCAGGATCCGGGCATAACCGCCGCACTGGGTGCGCCACTGGCCTTCACCGACAGGGGAGAAGCTCATGGGCGCGCCATCGAAGTGGGAGTGGCAATCACTGAAATGGGCAAGTTGAACCGTAATACTCATCTCGGTCCTCCTTAGGGGGAAAATGAGCACCGAGTCTACTGCAAAGGGGGGGGAGGATACCAGCCCGGCAGGGTGCCGGGCTGGTCAGCGATCAGGCGGGTACCATGATCTGGGTGGCGACGATCACCACCAGCAGGCCGACGGCGACCGGCATACTGGTGCGCTTGACCACCTCGAACGGCGAGAGCTTGCCCATCCCCGCACAGGCGACCACCACCCCGGAGACCGGAGAAATGGTGCGACCCAGGTTGGAGGCTTGCAGCATTGGGATCACCAGATAGGCCGGGTTGATGCCAAGGCTGCTGGCCAGGTTGGGGATCAGCTCCACGAAAGCGTAGAAGGGAGCATTGCCCGAGCCGGTGGTGAAGGCGGCCAGGGTGGTGATCACCACCAGTGACAGCATCATGATCAGACCACCCGAACCGAGATCCTGCGCGTGAGCAAGCAGGGTGTCGATAAAGCCGATGGTCATCAGACCCTGGGCGAAGACGCCGGCACCGACCAGCAGCATGACCACACCGGCAAAGGCATCAGCCATGTTGCGCCAGCAGACCTGCAGACCGTCCAGCAGCTCTTTGCCATTGCGGATACGCACGAGTTCCAGCAGGCTGGCCAGCACCATGCACATGACGATGATGGTGACGATATCCAGCTGCGGACCCCATTTGCCGTCAAACACCAGCACCCCGATGATGGGGGTAAAGGGCAGGATGGCGTAAAAGGCAGGCGCAGTCGTCACCAGATCACCCGGGGCGACCGGCTCGTTGTGCTCACCGGATTTCTGGTCAAGATAGCGTTGCCAGAAGAAGTGGGTCACCGCCATGCAGGCGATCGCCACCAGCGAGATGGGCAGGGTCAGCTTGAAGGCAAAGTCCAGCAGCGGCATGTTGGCGGCCTGGGCGGCCATCACCACGTCCCCTGAGGTCGGTGCCAGAATAATGGCGGCTGGCGAGGCGCACACGGCTGCAGCCGCGCCACGGGAGATCCCCATGTTGACCATCAGCGGAAACAGGGTTGCCATCAACAGCACGCCGAGGCCGGTAGCGGAGCTCACCGCCAGCGACATGGCGCAGGCCACCAGATAGGCAGCCACCAGCAAGATATAAGGGGACTTGATGATGCCGAGCGGTTTGCTGGCCAGCTTGACCAGAATGGTGTTGGCGCCGATGTGGCTCATGTAGCCGGCGAAGCCGCACAGCACCATGATCAGCATCCCCAGTCCACCGCCACGGTCATTGAGCAGGAAGCGGACGTATTCGAAGATATCGGTTGCGATATAGCCGGTGCTGACCACCTTGCTCGGCAGTACCGGCTTGCCCATCATGGCGGTGATGACCAGCAGCAGCAAGCCGCCGCTCAGCAGCACCCCGGTCGCGGAGTATCCTTTGAAAATGGCACGGCCCACCACCAGGGTGACCAGGGTGCCAACGATGAGTTCCAGCATATGTTGCCTTCTGATTGGATGAGAGTGGAGGGAGTCTATTCCGATAGGGGTAGAGTGGCGACTGGAAACAGGATGTTGTGTGAGCTAAATCAACGTTTAATCCCATGAACAGAATTAAAGAAAGGTAAAGGTACTTTACCCAGCGGGTTTGGCTACCTACCCTTGCCAGCCTTGGTTGTCTTTTGAAGGCTTTTATATGGTGGTTGGTGATTTTTCAGGCATTAAATGCTCTCTTTTCCTGCTTGCGATGCTATTTTCACCTACTTGCGTGTTTGCAGTAACCAATGACGGTTTTCATCAAACCGGTCCTCATCAGGCGGTCGCCATGCGGCGTCTCATGGCTCCTCACTCTTATGGGGTGCTGGTGGTTGCCGAGGGGAACAGACCCCGTTTTGCCGCGCTGGCATCCAAAACCACCGAAGCAAACTGCCTGGCCCGTCATGCCATCCGGGTAGATGGGGTCGCGCTGCTGGTCACCCCGAGATTCTATGCCAAAGAGGGAAAACGGGGACTTTGCGAGCTGTGGCTCAATGAGGGGGCAGATCAGGACTTTTTTGCCAACCGCCTTAAAAATGATCATTTTATTCAGATAGATGGTCATGACATCAATGTGAAAAACTATCACCTCGACTGGCAGCGCATCAGCCGTCATGCTCAATAAAAATACAGTTTTGGCCTTGTGCCATACTCTGCTCACGCAACCTGTGAGCGTGCTCTGATTTCTGGGCGCATCATTGTGTTGCGCCGCCTCGTCGTCACACATAGGCTATACCCGTCATCTGTGTGGCGGTGGGGTTCACCAAGGTTGGTACTCCGCCCGTGCAATCAAGGAAGGTAGTCTGGCATGGTCAGCAAGGTTTATGGAGTAGTGGGGGTCGGGTTGTTGCTGTTGCCCCTGATGAGTCAGGCTCAGCCGAGCCGACCGCAAGTGGTGCCAGAGTCCCGCATCAATGTCCGTTTTTATGAGGTCAATGCAACCAGTCCGGAGCTGCTTGCCCGGGCGATTACCCAGAGTGCTCCCAAGGTGAATGGCAAGCCCGTGCTCGGCAAGGCGAGTTATCAGGTGGACTGGCAGCTGGATACCGAGCAGTTGCCGGGGCGCTGCCAGCTCAACCGGGTGACTGTGACCACCAACGCCACTGTGTTGCTGCCCCGCTGGCGTCAGAGCGCGAACAGTAACGATCCTGCCCGCCAGCGCTGGGGGCGGCTGCTCTCCAGCATGTTTGACTACGAATCCCGCTTCAAGGAGATGGTGCTGCAAGGGGCCAATCAGGTGGGTGGCGCTATTGCTGGGCTACCCGGACATGCAGATTGTCAGGCTCTGCGCTATGCCGCGTGGGCTGCGGGCAGTGGCGAGCTGAACAAGGTCAAGGGACGGCTCGACGGATTCCAGCGTCAGACAGGTTACGGCGAACAGCTTGGGGTGCACTGGCCCAAGTGAGCGCTATCTCAAGACGCAATATCCAGCATCGCACGATTTGATAAATAGAATGGCCGCCCGATGGGCGGCCATTCTATTTGTTTGCAGAGTCCGGTTCAGACCAGCGCTTTGCCCTTGAGCAGTTTGCGTACCCAGTAACGGGCAGGGTGGAGCGCTTCCAGCAGATCGGCGGCCAGCGGCAGGGGATCGCCGCAGATCTCGCTGGCGAGCAGCTCACCACAGAGCGGGGCCGAGCAGAGGCCCCGAGAGCCGAGCGCACCCAGCACATAGAGACCGAGGTGAAGGGGGAGCTGCTGGGCGTTGTGCTGATCATGCTGCAACTGCGCATAGTGATCCGCCAGACCTTGCAATCTGGGCACTGGCCCCACCACCGGTAGGTGATCCCGACTGGCACAACGCACCCCTACGCGCGCCTCGTTGCCGCTCACATCCACTTCGACGGGCCAGGTTTGCTCCGGCAGGCAGGCTTGCAACCGCACCTGATTCTGGATTTGCTCCTCGGCTCGAAACTCAAGGCTGCTCTGGTTGCGGCCATAACTGGCGCCGATGCAGTGTTGATCGTTGTGCATAGGTGTGAGGTAGCCATCGTAGCAGAGCACCGTGTTGAGCTGACTCAAGCTGGCTGAGGTTGGCACATGACTCACCTGACCGCGCACCGGATAGAGCGGTAGCTCGGCAAAGGGGAGCAGTGCTGGCAACTGGTGTCCGGCGGCGACCACCAGATTGGGGGCCTGCCAGTGGCGGCCATCCTGGCTCTCTACTTGCCAGCCATCGGCCAGTTCAGTAATAGCGACCACCTCGGTGTTGAACACGACCTCCAGCAGGCCGCTGGCTTGCGCCTCTTTCAGGGCGGCTCGGGTGAGATCGGCCGGACAGAGCCAGCCCCCCTGTGGGTAACTGACGCCGCTGTGGCCACAGGGCAGGCCAACCACCTGCTCTACCTCTGCTGTAGAGAGGGGATGCATCAGCTCGGACGGGAAGGGGCCCTGGTTCATTTTCGCCAACTTGGCTGCCGATTTGTCGTCATAACCGAGCTGGGTCACTCCGCATAATTCGAAAGCGATAGGGTGGCGTTCGGCCAATGCCAGCAGCCGTTGGCGGGCATAGCCAAAGGCGAGCGAATAGAAGCGTGACAGGGCATCGTGCTCGCCGTTGAGCAGGGGATAGAGCGCCCCCTGACGATTGCCTGAGGCGCCGGTGGCCGGTTCGCCATCTGTACACAGCAATGTCACCTTGCGATCCCGCTCCACCAGAGAGAGCGCCGTCATGGCCGAGGCGATGCCGCCGCCGATGATCACTACCTCGCCAGTGCGTCCGGCAGGACGGGCATACCAGGGGGCGATGGTCTGCTGCGGCTGCTTGTCGGTGCGATCCCCCACCAGCATCTCCCGCTTGCTACCGTGGCCCTTCACCTTCTTCATGGCAAAACCGGCGGCAATCAGGCCGCGACGGACAAAACCGGCACAGGTAAAGGTGGCGATAGAGCAATCGGGACGGGCGAGGCGAGCGAGACCATCAAACAGCTCCTGTGTCCACATCTCCGGGTTCTTGGCCGGGGAGAAACCATCCAGATACCAGGCATCCACCAGACCTTCTGCCCGATGAGGCACCTGCGGCAGCATATCCTTGATATCGCCAAACCAGAGATCGAGGCGAATGCGGCCACCCGCAAAATGCAGGCGGTGGCAACCGGAAACCGGCAGCGGCCATTGGGCGACAAGATCCTGACTCAAGTGGCCAAGTTCAGGCCAGGCGGCCAGCGCCTTGCTCAGATCGTCTTGGGTCAGGGGGTATTTCTCGAAACTGATGAAGTGCAGACGGGAGCCGTTGCCGGATTGAGGCGCCTGTTCCAGGAAGGCTTGCATTGTCGCCAGAAAGTTAAGGCCTGTGCCGAAACCTGTTTCACCTATCACGAAACTGTCACTATCGTGGTGCGAAAATCGCGCAGGTAGCCGGTTTTGCTGCAAAAAGACGTAGCGGGTTTCACTTAGACCGTTATCATTGGAAAAGTACACATCCCCGAAGTCACTGGAGACAGGAGTTCCCGCTTCATTCCAGTCCAATCGGGCATGATGTAAGGATGTTTGACTCACGTTTTCCTCGGCTCGCGTCACAAAATCGCGGGCATTCTACGTGAAAGCAGACCAGTTTGGCAGCCGAAAGCGGGTAGACTTGGCGCCAGTTTTTCCAGACGAGATGAATTAATGAGAAGAGCAGTGATCACCGGTATCGGCGTCATCTCCAGTATCGGC
Organism: Aeromonas sp. R2-2; assembly: GCF_040908355.1. Taxonomy (NCBI): domain Bacteria; kingdom Pseudomonadati; phylum Pseudomonadota; class Gammaproteobacteria; order Aeromonadales; family Aeromonadaceae; genus Aeromonas; species Aeromonas sp. R2-2. The sequence goes on from NZ_JBFODQ010000070.1 coordinate 16,763, forward strand.
AACAACAAGGAAGAAGTGCTGGCCTCCCTGAAAGCAGGTAAATCCGGCATCACCTATTCCGAGCAGTTCGAGCAGCACAACCTGCGCAGCCGTGTCTGGGGTAACATCAAACTCGATCCGTCTGAACTGATCGACCGTAAAGTCATGCGTTTCATGGGCGATGCTGCGGCCTACGCCTACCTCTCCATGCAGCAGGCCATAGAAGATGCCGGTCTGGCGGAAGATCAGGTCTCCAACGAGCGTACCGGCCTTGTGGTCGGTTCAGGTGGTGCCTCCGGCAAGAACACCTCGGAATCTGTGGATATCGCCCGCGAGAAAGGGGTCAAGCGTGTGGGTCCTTACATGGTGCCACGCACCATGTCTTCCACCACCTCTGCTTGCCTCGCGACCCCGTTCCAGATCAAGGGTGTCAACTACTCCATCAGCTCCGCCTGCGCCACCTCTGCCCACTGCATCGGTCACGCGCTTGAGCTGATCCAGCTTGGCAAACAGGATGTGGTCTTCGCCGGTGGCGGTGAAGAGCTGGACTGGTCCTCTACCATCCAGTTTGACGCCATGGGTGCCCTCTCCACCAAGTACAACGACACGCCGGAAAAAGCGTCCCGTACCTATGATGCGAACCGCGATGGTTTCGTTATCTCCGGTGGCGGCGGCATTCTGGTAATTGAAGAGCTGGAACATGCGCTGGCGCGTGGCGCTCACATCTATGCCGAGCTGACCGGTTACGGTGCTACCTCCGATGGCTATGACATGGTCGCGCCGAGCGGTGAAGGCGCGGTGCGTTGCATGAAGATGGCGATGCAGGGTGTAGGCAAGGTTGACTACATCAACACCCACGGCACCTCCACCCCGGTGGGTGATACCAAAGAGCTGGAAGCTATCCAGACGCTGTTTGGCGCCAACGGTCCCAAGATCTCTGCCACCAAGGCGATGACCGGCCATGCGCTGGGCGCTGCGGGCGTGCACGAGGCTGTCTACTCCCTGCTGATGATGGAGCACGGCTTTATCGCCCCCAGCATCAACATCGAGACTCTGGACGAGAAGGCCAAAGGTCTGCCCATCGTGCGTGAGTACGAAGCGGCCGAACTCAACACTGTCATGTCCAACAGCTTCGGCTTTGGCGGTACCAACGCCTCTCTGGTGTTCAGCAAGTTCAAAGCTTGATCATCCGGTTGATATGAAAAAAGCGCCTCAGGGCGCTTTTTTTGTCTTCGGGATCTGCCATTACTCATTGCAGAGCAGAGCAGAGCAGAGCAGAGCAGAGCAGAGCAGAGCAGAGCAGAGCAGAGCAGAGCAGAGCAGAGCAGAGCAGAGCAGAGCAGAGCAGAGCATCGGCCATTGTGGAATAGGAAGAGTGGGTTGGTGGCAGAGTTCAGCGCAGATGGGGGGCGCCACACCAATGAGCCTGCTCCGCACTTGGGAGAAAGGCAGATAGCAAGAAGGGAGCCTGAGGCTCCCTTCTTTGTTAGCGGTAATGTGATGGCTGTTGGCTAGAACCAGAAGCCGATGATAAAGGAGCCCGCCAGGGTCAGCATCACGTTGGCCACCGCATAGGTACCGGCATAGCCGAGCGCCGGAATGGAGCTGTTGGCTGCCTCGTTGACCACATCCATCGCCGGGGCACAGGTACGGGCACCTGTGATGGCACCGAGCAGCAGCGCCGGGTTCATCTTGAGCACCCAGACCCCGAACAGATAGCCTACCAGCACCGGCAAGGTGGTCACCAGCATGCCGGAGAAGAGCACTACCGTACCCACCTCGCTGAGGTGGTCGAGGATGCCGCCACCGGCTTTCAGGCCCGTGCTCACCATAAAGACCGCCAGACCAAGATCCTTGGCCAGTCGCAGGGCGCCCGGGGGCACATAGCCGACCGTCGGGTGGTTGGCCCGCAGATACCCCATCAGAATACCAGCCAACAGCAGGCCGACGGCGTTGCCGAGACCGAATTCGATCTGACCGAACACCAGCGAAACGGAGCCGATCAGCAGACCGAGTACGAAGAAGGTGGTGAAAGCCACCAGATCTGTGGTCTGGCTGTGGATGCTGATAAAGCCGATCTTGTTGGCGAGCAGTTTGACCCGCTGCTTCTCGCCGCTGATCTGCAGCACGTCACCTTTTTGCAGCATGATGTTGCGATCGAACGGCATCTCGATCTGGGAGCGCACCACCCGGTTGAGGAAGCACCCTTTCTCGGTGAGGTTGAGCTCCACCAGATGGCGGCCTACCACGGAGTCATTCTTTACCACTATCTCTTCGGTGACGATCTGCAGGTCAAGCAGGTTGCGGTCGAACACCTCTTTACCGTTGCGGTAGTTGACGTCCAGCTTCTCGTGGCTCTCGGGATAGCCCACCAGAGCGATCTCGTCCCCTTCCTGAATAACGGCATCGCCATCGGGACTGGCCAGAATGCCGTTGCGGCGGATCCGCTCTACATAGCAGCCGGTATGGGGATAGATGCCGGTCTCGCGCAGGGTACGGCCACCGATCCAGGCTGCCAGTTCGGGGCCAACCCGATAGGCGCGGATGATGGGCAGATAGGTCTTGCGACTCTCGTTGTCGGAGAGACCCCGCTCACGGGCGATTTTTTGGGCTTCGGTATTGAGGTCGAGGCGTGCCAGCGATGGGAGATAGCGCACCACCAGCATCAGGCCCACCAGACCCACCAGATAGGTCAGGGCGTAGCCGATGCCCATATTGTCGAGCACAGCCTGCATATCGGTCTGATGGGGCAGGTTGAGCAGACCACTGCGCAAGGCATCCTGAGCACCCACCAGCGCCGGGGTCGAGGTGAGGGAACCCGCCAGGATCCCCGCCGCCATGCCCGGTCCCAGATTGAAGAACTTGGCCAGCCCCACCGTCAGCAGCAGGGCGGTCAGCAAGATCACCAGGGTCAGGGTGATGTAGTGGATGCCGTCGCGCAGGAAGACGCTGAAGAAGTGAGGGCCCGCCTCGATCCCCACACAGAAGATGAACAGCATAAAGCCGACGTTTTCAGTGGTGGCCGCAAATTCGAAGCCCATCTGGCCGAACAGCAGGGCGGTAAACAGCACACCTATGGTGTTGCCAATCTGAAAGTTGCCAATTCGCACCTTGCCAAGCAGCAGGCCGAAGGCCAATACCACGAACAGCAGCAGGGAGTCGCTTTGATGTAGCAGTGTCACGAAATCTATGGTCATGCCCGGAAAAACCGAGGAAAAAAGTGGGGTCGATATTGTGCCGGATCTATCCCCAATAAAGAAGCGCAAGGGATCGATTAATCGGACGTTATCGGACGCTATTTGTGGAACCGGCGGCGTGATAGGGAGACAAGCGGATGAAATCTGGCAATTTTTGCTGTAACCGTCGTTGTCAATTAGTGAAATCTGCTGCCCGCGACCGAAGTGCTCTTGCGCAGGCCGATATTTTAGATTCTGCTGTCCGGCCGCTTGGCGGGGATCAGTTTCAGCAGATTCAACCGATGGCCGCCATGGTTGGCTGAGGGGCAAGTCAGCTTGATATTTGCCCGTTCGCCCACGGGAAAAGGGTTGGCAAAAAGATGCTTCTGAAAAGTGCCAATAGAGCCTGTCACCCCGCTGTTCCTGAGGGGGCAAAAAAACAGCATAAAATCAGGTTGGCCAGCAAAATGACTCTTTGCCGGGGGCCATCAAGGGCAATCCCGCGTCCTGACAGGGCTTGCTGCACTTACCCACAGAATCTGTGGATAACCCTGTTTATGAAACTTGTTCATCGCCCTGAAAGCCGCGCCAGCACTGGGATGCAAGGGCTGTTCAAAAAATACCGGAAGAAAAATGTTTGTATAAAAATCAAATAGTTAGATGCGACAGGAGAAAACTCTGTCGAGCCGGGACGGGTAACAAAAGGGAGTGTCAGCAGCAAGAAGGATCTTGTGCATTAAAATTGGCAGAGGAGGGCACTAAAGTGGATAACTTGCACCGAGATGGTGAGGAATTTGGCTCCCCCGACTGGACTTGAACCAGTGACATACGGATTAACAGTCCGCCGTTCTACCGACTGAACTACGGGGGAACATCAGGCAAGGAGGAGCATCATACAGAAGGTGTCCGGGGTGGTCAAGCCATTCGCTGGATGATGGCATGGGTGTACCGCTGCCAAACCCTCGGTTACACTGCTCCTCTGCTGTTTTGTGTCGGGAGTGTTCATGAGCAAATTGTTCAAGTTAGCCAGCCAGTTTCAACCCGCCGGGGATCAGCCCACGGCGATTGCCCAACTGCTGGATGGCATCGAGTCGGGGCTGGCCCACCAGACCCTGCTCGGGGTGACCGGTTCGGGCAAGACCTTCACCATGGCCAACGTCATCGCCACCCTGAACCGCCCGACCATGATCCTGGCTCCCAACAAGACCCTGGCCGCCCAGCTCTATGGCGAGATGAAGGAGTTCTTCCCCGACAACGCGGTGGAGTATTTCGTCTCCTACTACGACTATTACCAGCCCGAAGCCTATGTGCCGACCACCGACACCTTTATAGAGAAGGATGCCTCGATCAACGATCACATTGAGCAGATGCGATTGTCGGCCACCAAGGCGCTGCTGGAGCGGCGCGACGTGGTGATTGTCGCCTCGGTGTCGGCCATCTATGGTCTGGGGGATCCCCAAGCTTATCTGAGCATGATGCTGCATCTCAAAGTGGGGGATGTGATCAACCAGCGGGATATCCTGCGCCGTCTCGCCGAGCTGCAGTACACCCGTAACGACATGGCGTTTCAACGCGGCACCTTCCGGGTGCGTGGTGAAGTGATCGATATTTATCCTGCCGAATCGGACAAGCTGGCCCTGCGGGTAGAGCTGTTTGATGAAGAGGTGGAGCGCCTCTCCCAGTTCGATCCTCTGACTGGCGCCATCGAGCAGACGGTAGTGCGCTACACCATCTACCCCAAGACTCACTACGCCACCCCGCGCGAGACCATTCTGGGGGCTATCGAGCATATCAAGGAGGAGCTGCGCAGCCGCCGCGAGCAGCTGTTGTCCCTCAACAAGCTGGTTGAAGAGCAGCGCATCAGCCAGCGTACCCAGTTCGACATGGAGATGATGCAGGAGCTGGGTTACTGCTCCGGCATCGAGAACTACAGCCGCTACCTCTCCGGCCGTGCGCCGGGGGAGCCGCCGCCCACCCTGTTTGACTACCTGCCGGGGGACGGTCTGCTCATCATCGATGAGTCCCACGTCACGGTGCCGCAGATTGGCGCCATGTTCAAAGGGGACCGCTCCCGCAAGGAGACCCTGGTGGAGTACGGCTTCCGGCTCCCCTCGGCGCTGGACAACCGGCCGCTCAAGTTCGATGAATTTGAAGCGCTGATGCCGCAGACGGTGTTTGTTTCGGCGACTCCCGGCCCCTACGAGCTGGAGAAGTCCGGCGGCGATGTGGTGCAGCAGGTGGTGCGCCCAACCGGCCTGCTCGATCCGGAGATCGAGGTGCGTCCTGTGACCACTCAGGTGGACGATCTGCTTTCCGAGATCCGCAAGCGGGTCGCCGTCGAGGAGCGGGTGCTAGTTACTACCCTGACCAAGCGGATGGCGGAAGACTTGACCGAGTATCTGGCGGAGCATGACGTCAAGGTGCGCTACCTCCACTCCGATATTGATACGGTCGAACGGGTGGAGATCATCCGCGATCTGCGCCTTGGCAAGTTCGATGTGCTGGTGGGCATCAACCTGCTGCGGGAAGGTCTCGACATGCCGGAGGTGTCGCTGGTGGCGATTCTGGATGCGGATAAAGAGGGCTTCCTGCGCTCCACTCGCTCGCTGATCCAGACCATCGGCCGGGCGGCGCGTAACCTCAACGGCAAGGTCATTCTCTACGGCGATACCATCACCAACTCGATGAAGGTAGCCATTGAGGAGACCGAGCGGCGCCGCGCCTTGCAGCATGCCCATAACCTCAAGCATGGCATCACCCCCAAGGGGCTCAACAAGTCCATTAGCGATGTGATGGACATGGGGGGCAGCCGCACGGCAGGCAAACCTGGCAAGGGGATACGCAAGGCAGCCGAGCCGCAAGGGGAATACCATGTCCGCTCTGCCAGCGAGATTGCCAAAGAGATCAAGCGGATGGAGGAGCAGATGTTCCAACATGCCCGGGATCTGGAGTTCGAACAGGCGGCGGCACTACGGGATCAGATCCAGCAGTTGCGCAGCGAGTTGATCGAATCATGAGCCGCAAACGCTGGCTGATTTGGCAACGACTGCGTCGTCTCTATCAGGGTTTTCGCCATCCCGGTACCCCCTGGTGGGCGAGGGGACTGGTGATCCTTATCCTGCTCTATGGCATCAGTCCGGTGGATCTTATCCCTGACGTGGTGCCTTTGCTGGGGTGGTTCGATGATGTGACCCTGCTGCTGGTGTTGCTATGGGGCTGGGAGCGTTGTTTGCCCCCCGCAGTGCGCAGCGAGCTGGAACAGGCCTCCTAGTTCACCTTTTCAACACCACGCTTGACATCACTCTTTGTGCTCCCACCCTCGAAGGAAGCGGAAAAACGGTTTCATTTGAAGGTGGGCGCGGCGGGATGAAAAAGAGGCTGCCCCGGTGATTGTCGCCCGAATGGCATTGGCGTAGACTCCACGCCGTTCACTTTATGGGTATGGAAAAAATGGATCTGATCCTCTTTGCAATCGACTTTATTCTGCACGTAGATGTGCATTTGAAAGAACTGTTCGAGAACTATGGCGTCTGGGTTTACGCCATCCTGTTTCTGATCATCTTCTGTGAAACCGGCTTGGTAGTGACGCCGTTCCTGCCGGGTGACTCCCTGCTGTTTGCCGCCGGTGCGCTTACCGTGGGCAGCGTGCTGGACGTCCATACCCTGGCGGCCGTGCTGATCATCGCTGCCGTGCTGGGCAACGTGGTCAACTACACCATTGGTCACTTCTTCGGCGAGCAGCTGTTCCGCAACCCGGACTCCAAAATCTTCCGCCGCGACTATCTGGAGAAGACCCATGCTTTCTACGCCAAGCATGGCGGCAAGACCATCATCATCACCCGCTTCCTGCCCATCGTGCGTACCTTTGCGCCGTTCGTGGCAGGGATGGGGGCCATGACCTATCCGCGCTTCCTGGCGTTCAACCTGGTTGGCGGCCTGCTGTGGGTACTCTCCTTCGTTTATGCCGGTCACTTCTTTGGCAATCTGCCGGTGGTGCGTCACAACTTTACCCTGCTGATCTTCGGCATCATCGGTATCTCCCTGTTGCCCATGGTAATTGGCGCGGTCAAGGCCAAGATGGGTACTGCCAGGGCGTAACCAGAAATACGGTCAACCAGAACGAGAAAGGGGGAGCCATTATGGCTCCCCCTTTTTATCTCCACGCGGGCATGACACTCAGTTGCAGCAACGTCCTTTCACCAGATTGCCGATGGCCACCACGGTGAAGACCAACAGGTAAGCGGCGAAGATGACAACCAGCCACTGGGGCATGGAGTAACCGAAGAACTGCCAGGTGATCTGGGCACAATCCCCTTCCGGCATAAAGAGCCAGGGGAGCCACTGATCGAGCGGAGCCCAGCTCGGGAAGTCGGCAAACGGGCTGCAGACGTTGAAAGGGGAGGGGTTGACCTGATAGTCCACATGCTTGAGGGCCAGCTGGAAGCCGCGGAAGGCACTGTAGCCCCATAGCAACATGGCACTCCAGCGAACATACCACTTATCCGGCGCCACCATGCCGAGCAGACCGGCGGCCAGCACCCCCAGGGTCGCCAACCGTTCGTAAACACACATCACGCACGGGGAGAGGCCCAGCACATGCTGGAAGAAGAGGGCGCACAACTCGAGGAACAGGGCTGATGCTGCCAACAGACCCCAGGCCAGCCGATGGGCGGCAATACGGCGGAGAAACTCGATCATCTCGTTGATCTCTCAGAAAAAACAGTGGCTGAATTAGAGCAGAGCGGAACCGAAAAGAAAAGGGCCCTGAAAGGGCCCTCGGAAACCGTCGCAACGGATTAATGCAGCGCTGGCTGTACCGCTGGCAGCGTACTCTCCATCACCAGCCATCCGTGCTGATAGAACCACTCGGTGGCAGGACCAAGCAGCAATTCGACAGAGAAAAAGCCGATCAGCCCCAGCACCAGGGTGTAGGGCAGCGCCATCCAGACCATGCGGCCATAGGAGAGACGCAGCAGCGGCGCCAATGCCGAAGTGAGCATAAACAGGAAGGCGGCCTGACCATTGGGGGTGGCGACCGACGGCAGGTTGGTACCTGTGTTGATGGCTACCGCCAGCAGATCGAACTGGGCGCGGTCGATGGCACCATTGAGCATGGCCGTCTTCACCTCATTGATGTAGACGGTGCCGACAAAGACGTTGTCACTGACCATGGAGAGCACCCCGTTGGCCAGATAGAAGAGGGCCAGCTGGTTCTCTGGTTTGGCTGCCAGTACCAGCTGGATCACCGGCTTGAACAGCTGCTGATCGATGATGACGGCGACCACGCTGAAGAAGACCGCCAGCAGGGCGGTGAAGGGGAGTGCCTCCTGGAAGGCTTTACCCAGCGAGTGCTCCTCGGTGATCCCGGTCAGGGAGGTGGCCAGCACGATGACCGAGAGGCCAATCAGACCAACGGCAGCCAGGTGCATGGCCAGACCGACGATCAGCCAGACCGCAATCAATGCCTGAACGATCAGCTTGGCCTTGTCTTGCGGGCTGCGTTTTGCCTCTTCGTAGCGGTTGTACTCCTCCATGATGGCGCGCACCGTGTCCGGCAGACGGGCGCCATAGCCAAACCAGCGGAACTGCTCCACCAGCACGCAGGTCAGCAGACCGCAGATAAAGACGGGGACGGTGACGGGAGACATGCGAATGGCAAATTCGGCGAAGTTCCAGCTGGCTTGCTCGCCGATGATGAGGTTTTGCGGCTCGCCCACCAGGGTGCAGACACCACCCAGCGCGGTACCGATGGCGGCATGCATCATCAGGCTGCGGAGGAAGGCGCGAAAATCGTCGAGATCCTGGCGATTGAGCTCGGCGACTTCCTTATCATCAGTATGGTCATGGCTGTGACCAAACTCCTTGCCGGACGAGACCTTGTGATAAATGGCGTAAAAGCCGGTGGCGACGCTGATCACCACGGCAATCACGGTCAGGGCATCGAGAAAAGCTGACAGGAAGGCGGAGACCAGACAGAAGGAGAGGGAGAGCAGGATCTTGGAGCGTACGCCGATCAGCAGCTTGGTGAAGACATAGAGCAGCAGCTGCTTCATGAAATAGATGCCTGCCACCATGAACACCAGCAACAGCAGCACCTCGATATTGGCGACCAGCTCGTGCTTGACCTGATCGGCGGAGGTCATGCCAATCAACACGGCTTCGATCGCGAGCAGACCACCCGGTTGCAGGGGGTAGCATTTGAGGGCCATGGCCAGGGTGAAGATAAACTCAACGACCAGTAACCAGCCCGCAATGAAAGGATCAAGGTGGAAGGCAATCGGATTGATCACCAGAAATAGCAAGATGGCGCTTTTATACCACTGTGGTGCATTGCCCAAGAAGTTCTTGGCGAATGCCTGCCCTAGGCTTATTGGCATGATAATGGGTCTCAACTTTGTTGTTAGGATCTGCTTCTATGCAGTCAAGGATGATTCGACCTGTGCCTCCGGATGTTGGCCTTTATCTGTCTGATTCCTCGTGATTTTAATCAAAAAGCGTGACGATTATAAATGATAGCCGATGGATCTCTGCCCATCTGTCTGTTTTATAACCACCTTGTCGGGGTTGGCTGGCTCCCTCGTGGCGATTAGATACATATTCCCAACACTATATTTGCCATATGTGAGCAGAGGACTGACCTTATGCTTGCCAGCCATCATCGCTTTGATATCATTCGTCAGCCTTTTTACGCATTACAACAGAGTCAATTCATGGTTATAAAAGCGCAGAGCCCAGCTGGGTTTGCCGAGGAATACATCATCGAGTCCATCTGGAACAATCGCTTTCCTCCCGGATCTATTCTGCCCGCCGAGCGTGAATTATCCGAGTTGATCGGGGTGACGCGGACCACCTTGCGCGAAGTGCTGCAGCGACTGGCCCGTGATGGCTGGTTGACCATACAGCATGGCAAGCCGACCAAGGTGAACAATTTCTGGGAAACCTCCGGCCTCAATATTCTGGAGACGTTGGCTCGTCTGGATCAGGACAAGGTACCTGATCTGATAGCTCAGCTGCTCTCCGCCCGTACCCACATCTGCACCATCTTTATCCGCGGGGCGATCCGTCACAATCCGGAACAGGCCGCCGAGATCCTGCGTGGCGCAGATGGGGTCGAGAACAACGCACAGGCTTATGCCGAGTTCGATTATCGCCTGCACCACCAGCTGGCGTTTGCTTCCGGCAATCCGATCTACGCTTTGATCCTGAACGGTTTCAAAGGGTTGTACAGCCGGGTCGGCAGCTACTACTTCTCCGACAAGCAGGCTCGCGAGACCGCAGATGCCTACTACAAGACCCTGCTCAATCTGGCGGAGACCAAGAACCACGAAGCCGTGTTCATGACGGTGCGTCAGTACGGTATCGAGTCCGGCAAGCTGTGGACCCGCCTGCGTCAGGACATGCCAAGCGATCTGTGCGACAACTGATCCCTTGCCTGTGCTGTCCAAGAAACGCGCCATCCGGCGCGTTTTTTTATTCTGCCGTGTTTGTGTCTATCCTTGATTGGCAGTGGTAATTGCTTGAACTGCATGGATATTTGGCCAAAAAGCTTGATCCAGCGCAAATGAACCCTGCATTTATCACTTTGGTGGCATAGGACCCAACCGCTGATTGAGGTCAAATGGAGGCATCAAGAGCGGAGCCAATATCCGCCAGAAGGAACACACCTTTCACCGGATGAAGGACACAACAATGAGTCTTCTTGAACACACCATCTGGACAGTACTGGGATATGGGGCCATGCCCTTTATCTTTCTGAGCGGATTCGTGGCGGTGGCAGTGACCTGTTGCATGCTGCTGAATGCGTTCGGGGTACAGTCCGCCGAGAAGTGAGTCGCTTCTCCATGCCGCCAAATGCCAGTCTTCGGACTGGCATTTGTTTTTTGTGTCTTTTAAAGCACTTATCCCGGCAGGGAAGGGGAAATCTTTGGTCAGGATGGTCGAACCTGCCGCCGATTTTGATTACACTGGCGCCCGTATTTCCCACTCACCCTTCTCTTATCAGGTGTTCAAGGTTTTCTATGGCTCTCAAGGCAACCGTATTCAAGGCCCAGATCAGTTTGTCTGATATGGATCGCAATCTGTATCAGGACTTCTCCCTCACGCTGGCGCGCCACCCCTCCGAAACCGATGAGCGGATGATGATCCGGCTGGCGGCTTTTGCCTGGCATGCCGCTGAACGACTGGAGTTCACCAAGGGATTGAGCGCCGATGATGAACCCGAGCTCTGGTGCAAGAACTACTCGGACGAAATAGAGCTCTGGATCGAGTTGGGCCAACCCGATGAAAAACGGCTGAAAAAGGCCTGTAACCGTGCCCGTCAGGTGGTGCTCTACCTCTACGGCGGTCGTGGCACCAGCGTCTGGTGGAAGCAGAACCAGGGCAAGCTGAGCCAGCATGACAACCTCAGCATCATCGAACTCTCCGACAGCCAGACTCTGCCGCTCACCGCCATGGTCGAGCGCACCATGCAGCTCACCTGCACTATCTCCGATGGTCAGCTCTGGGTCAGTAACGGCGCGCTGGAAGTGACGCTGGATCCGGTGGTGCTGATGGGCAAACCGGCCCGCGAACTGTAACGGACGCCGCCCATGTTCAGCGCCCTGCTCAATATCGTCATCCCGGTGTTCGGTGTGGTCGGGCTCGGCGCACTCTACGGGCGATTGCGACCGGGGGCTGCGCTCGGTTACGTCAATCGGGCCAATATCGAGCTGTTTACCCCGGCGCTGGTATTCTCCGCGCTGGTCAAGTATCCGCTGGCGCTGGCGGAGCATATGCCGCTGATTGCGGCGGGGGCGCTGGTTATTCTGTTACCCGGTCTGCTGCTTGCGCTGCTCAAACTCAAAGGGATTGAGCGGGCAGCCCTGATCTTGCCCGCCATGTTCCGAAATACCGGCAATCTTGGTATCCCCTTGATGGTGCTGGCATTTGGCGAGCAGCAACTGGGGGCCATCGTGATCCTCTTTGTGCTCTCCAATCTGCTGCACTTCTCGGTCGGCATGTTTATCCTCTCGGCCAATACCTCCCGCTGGCTGTGGCTGCGCAGCCCTGTGTTGTGGGCCGCGCTGGCCGGTTTGCTGGTGGCCAACCTGCACATTACGCTGCCGGAATATGTGGTGACCACGGCCTCGCTGCTCGGCCAGATCTCGGTGCCCCTGATGCTCTTTGCGCTGGGCATTCGCCTGATGGAGGGAGAACTCGATCACCTTGGCCTCGCGCTCAAGTGCAACCTGCTCTATCTGCTGGCGGGGGGATTGTCGCTGCTGCTGGCGATCTGGCTGTTGCCCCTCAAGACAGAGTGGATCCCGCTGTTGATGTTGTCGGTTTCCTTGCCCCCTGCTGTGTTGAATTACATGCTCTGCGAGCAGTATCACTGCCAGCCGGACAAGGTGGCCAGTATCGTGCTCGGCGGCAATGCCCTCTCTGTGCTGGTGATCCCGCTGGCGGTCTGGCTGGCACTTCATCTGCCCGGCTAAGCCAGATTGAATCGCTGCGGCTCTTCTCGTGGAAACGGTTCGTACCACATCATTGCCTCGTGATATATCTGTCGTCCCCCTATCCAACCCTGAGCCCCGGGCCTAACGGCGACAGCTATAGTATGAAAAAGAGCTGACTGACACTGTTTAACCAATGCCAGTGAGGGAAACCGGATGAGCACAAGTGAGCAATCTGAGCCTGTGGGGCAGGAAAAATCGCGCTATGACCCGGCATTGCCTACCGGTTATGACTGGCGCAGACACCGCCGTTTTATCCTCAGTGGTGGTGGTTACAAGGCAGAATGTTGCCGTCGCAACTGGTTTCTGGAGTTGCTCAATCCGGTGCCCTATGTGGTGGTGCGTGACATAGCCATCGGTGGCATCGGCATTCTGGGGGCCATACGGTTGAAGGAGGGGGATGAGCTGGTGATTGCCATTCCCTCTGGCGAGAAGCTGCGCGGTCTGGTCGTGAGATCCCAGCCAGACCCACTCTTTCCCAAACTCTATCGCACCGGTATTCGTCTGCATCGTTATCCGACGGCCGAGCTGTTTGCCCGCTGGCAAAGTTACATTCAGCCGCAAGATAAAGCGGATTTCGACCATGAGTGCCAAGTCTTGAAACAGGTACGTGGCGCGTGAGCCAAATGCCATTTCAGTGGTTGTTTTCCTCACATTTAGCATGATCTGTCGATGGACTTTGCGGATCAGCAGGCTTGGCTGTTCCGAGTGGTTTATCTTGCTGCATGTGTTTTCATCTTTATGTTTTTATTGAATTTTATCTATACCTCTGAAGTCGCGGAGGATGCGGAGCATTTTCCCTTTTCGTGATCCCCCCCGAAGTAGTTCCCCCTGATATCCCTTAGTATCTGGCCAGCATGACTCCCTTTAGGGGGAAGATAACAAGAACAAAAAGGAATGATGGATGAGATCCGTGAGCAACCAGTGTCTGTTGATGCAGATCCAGCCGACCATCTTGCGCTTTGCCAAGATGCTGGCGAGTGTGCTGCAGCTTGAGGTCGAAATTGTGGATGCCGATATGGTTCGGGTGGCTGGCACCGGGCCTTATGGCAAGTTCTTCGGACGTCAGCTGGAGGGCGACTCCCGCCTGCTGCGTTATGTGATTGATAACCAAAGGGAGAAGATCGTTACCCACACCAGCGATGATCCGGTGTGTGACGGTTGTACCTGCAAGGAGAGCTGCCGTGAGCGCGCCTTCCTCGGGGTGCCCATCATGGTGGACGAGCGCTGCATCGGGGTGATCAGTCTGGTGGCCTTCAGCGACGAGCAGCAGGCGCGCCTCAACAACAATCTGCAGGATGTGTGTGACTATGTGCGCCATATCTCCACCATCTTTGTAGCCAAGTTGCTCGATTCACGCGGGCTGTCGGACGGGGTCAACAAGGTGTTCCTCAATCTGATGACCAACATGGATCAGGGTTGCCTGCTGCTCGATGACAAGAGTCAACTGCTCTACGCCAACGAGGCGGCACTCCATCATCTGGGTTGCCAGCAGGAACAGTTGCAGGGGCGCGAAGTGGGGATCCGCCCGCTCACCTTCTCCCAGCAGGGGCTGAGTGGTCATCTTCAGCACATCATCACCTTTGAAGGTCGTCAGGAGCTGATCATCGGCCAGCTACACCATGTGCAGGGCCAGCAGCTCTTTCTGATGGCGTTTCACCAGTCCCACTCCGGTCAGGTTCAGGAGCCGGATCCGGATGTGCGGATCGATCAGCTGATCGGCGAGAGCAAGCCGATGCGCACCCTCAAACGACTGCTGCACCGCATCGCCCAGAGTCCCTCGAGCGTGCTGATTTGTGGCGAGAGCGGCACCGGTAAAGAGGTGGTGGCCCGCGCCGTCCATCGCCTCAGTCCGCGGCAGGACAAGCCTTTTATTGCCATCAACTGTGCCGCCATTCCCGAACAACTGCTGGAGAGCGAGCTGTTTGGCTATGTGAAGGGATCGTTTACCGGAGCTTCCAGCGGTGGCAAGCAGGGCCTTATTCAGGCGGCCCATCAGGGCACCCTGTTCCTTGACGAGATTGGCGACATGCCGCTCACCATGCAGGCCAAGTTACTGCGGGTGCTGGAGCTGCGGGAGGTGACCCCCATCGGTGCAAGCCGACCGGTGCCGGTGGATATTCGTATCATCGCCGCCACCCACCAGCATCTCGATCAATACATCGCCGAGGGGAAGTTTCGTGAAGATCTCTATTACCGTATCAACGTCATCCCCCTCAACCTGCCGCCGCTGCGGGAGCGGGAAGGGGACGTGGAGCTGCTGACCCACTACTTTCTCAACCTGCACACCAGCCGGATCGGCATCGTCTATCCCGGTCTGGCTCCCGAGGTGATGGCGCTGCTCAAGGGGTATCGCTGGCCGGGCAACGTGCGCGAGCTCAGCAACCTCATCGAATATCTGGTCAACGTCAGCCAGGCGGGTGAGGTGATCGATGCCAGCCTGCTGCCCCCCAACATCATCCGCAATCAGGAGCCCCATCGCGTGGCGGCCCAATCGATCCCGGTGACCAATCTGGATACGGTGTTCAATGTGCCTGCCACAGCGCCGCTCGCAGCTATGCCTGAGAAACTACTCGAACCCGTTCCGGGTGAGAGTGGCCTTGAGAGCATGGAGAAACAGAT
>NZ_JBFODQ010000071.1:0-47897 GCF_040908355.1 Aeromonas sp. R2-2
GTTGGGGGTGATAAGGTCGACCAGCGCCAGCAGTTCGCTTGAGAGCGGACGGGCTGGGGCGGGGTTGAGCACCACCCGGGTACCTTGGGCGCGAGCCAGCCGTGCAGCCTCATGGACGCTCTCGAGCGGCACTTCCAACTGCAACAGCAGGGTGTGGGCGGCGGCGATCATCGCTTCATGGTTTTTCACCACGGCAGGGGTGATGGCACCGTTGGCTTCGGCGGAGATACCTATGCTGTTCTCCCCCTCATCGCTCACATAGATGATGGCAATACCGGTCGGGAGCTTGGGATCGAGCTCGACGGCGCTGACGTCAATGCCATCTTTGGCAAAGCCGCTCTTCATCTGGTGGCCGATGGCGTCATCACCGATGCGGGCGATAAAGGAGACGGGGGCGCCGAGGCGGGCGGCAGCGACTGCCTGATTGGCCCCCTTGCCACCCGGGACTACCTGATAGCTGTGACCGGTCAGGGTTTCACCCGGGCGAGGAAAGTGGGGAACGCGCAGCACATGGTCTGCATTGACACTGCCCAGAACGACGAGACGATTCATGTTGACTACTCCTGATGCATCTTGGCTTGAACACGATGACTGAGTGAGTTCAAGCCGGGAGGCACCTGAACGAGAGGGAAAAGGGGAGGCGAACCTCCCCTCGAGAACTTACTTGCTGACCACTTGCAGCGGTACCGGAATGGATTTCTCGACCGGCTGACCCTTGAGCACCTTGTCGGCAGTCTCGACGCCGATGGCACCGATCAGGGCTGGTTGCTGGGCCACGGTGGCGGCCAGTTTACCCTTGGCAACGGCGGCTTTGCCATCGTCAGTGCCGTCGAAGCCGACGATCATTACCTCTTTACCTGCAGCTTGCACCGCGCGGATGGCACCCAGCGCCATCTCGTCGTTCTGGGCAAAGACTGCTTGAACGGTCGGGTGGGCGGCCAGCAGGTTTTCCATGACGTTCAGACCCTTGGTGCGGTCAAAGTCGGCAGGCTGGGAAGCCAGTACCTGCAGCTTGTTGGCCGCCACGGCCAGGGCAAAACCTTCGCCACGGTCGCGGGCGGCGGAGGTACCGGCAATCCCTTCCAGCTGGATCACCTTGGCACCGGTACCCAGTTTCTCGGTGATAAAGTCACCGGCCAGCTTGCCGCCCGCCACGTTGTCGGAGGCGATATGGGCCTTGACCTCACCCTGCGCAGCGCCGCGATCCAGAGTCAGTACTGGAATGCTGGCGCGGTTGGCCAGACGAATGGCGTTGCCCACCGCTTCGGAGTCGGTGGGGTTGATCAGGATGGCGCCGACCTTGCGTACGGTGAGATCTTCCATGTTGGAGAGCTCTTTGGCCGGGTCATTCTGGGAATCCAGTACCACCAGCTCGTAGCCAAGCTCTTTGGCTTTGGCTTCGGCCCCCTCTTTCATGGTGACGAAGAAGGGGTTGTTGAGGGTGGAGACCACCATGGCCAGGGTTTGATCGGCGGCCTGGGCGGTGCCCAGCACGGACATGATGGCGGCAGCGAGCAGGGTATTGAGCTTTTTCATCATTTCATTCCTTGTGTGTGGCTTGTCTTATCAACGATTGCTTTTGTTATCGATCATCACGGCAAGCAAGATCACGCTGGCCTTGGCGATCATCTGGTAATAGGAGGATACGTCGAGCAGGTTGAGGGCGTTATTCAGGAAGCCAATGATCAAGGCACCGATCAGGGTACCCATGATGCGGCCCTTGCCGCCCATCAGGCTGGTACCACCCAGCACCACGGCGGCGATGGCATCCAGCTCGTAACCCATGCCCGCCGTCGGCTGGGCAGAGGAGAGGCGAGAGGTAACGATAAGCCCTGCCAGTGCCGAGAGCGCGCCGCACAGACCATACACCGCCAGCTTCACCCGATCCACATTGATACCGGAGAGGCGGGTAGCCGATTCGTTGCCACCCAGCGCGTAGATGTAGCGACCGAGACGGGTGTGGTTGAGCATGAACCAGGCGAGCAGGAAGACGATGGCCATCAGCCAGATGGGTACCGGCAGACCGAACAGGTAACCGGTACCGAGCCAGGCGAAGTGATCGGCGCCGTCACTGAAACCGGTGGAGATGGGACGACCCTCGGTATAGACCATGGTGATGCCGCGCAGGGCGGTCATGGTGACCAGGGTGGCGATAAATGCCTGTACCTTGCCCTTGGCAATGATGAGGCCGCTGACGCCGCCCAGCAGGGAACCGGCACCCAGAGTGAGGGGCACCACCAGCCAGATCGGCAGCTCCATGGCGACCATGGTGGCGGCCAGCGCGCCGCACAGGGCCAGCACAGAGCCGACCGACAGATCGATACCGGCGGTAAGGATAACCAGCGTCATACCGACCGCCATGATGGCGTTGACCGAGGTCTGGCGCAGGATGTTGAGCAGGTTGTCGGCGGTGAAGAAGTTGGGGCTCAGAAAGGAGACCACACCAATCAGGACCAGCAGCGCGACCAGGGATTTGTTCTCGATCCACCACGCCTTGCTCATGACGCCACGGCGGGAAAGGGTTTGGGTTGTCATTGGGATGCCTCTTGCTCTGCTTGCCACTGTTTACCGACTGCCGCCGCCATCAGCTTCTCCTGATTGGCATCGCGGGTGTTGAACTCTGCGCTGATGCGCCCTTCGTGCATCACCATGATGCGATCACTCATGCCGAGCACTTCCGGCATCTCGGAGGAGACCAGAATGATGCTCATCCCCTCCTTCTTGAACTGGTTGATCAGCTGATAAATTTCCTTTTTCGCCCCCACGTCAACGCCTCGGGTCGGCTCGTCGAGGATCAGTACCTTGGGCCGGGTCAGCAGTCCCTTGGCGATGGCCACCTTCTGCTGGTTGCCGCCAGAGAGCAGCTTTATCAGCTGATCCTGACTCGGGGTCTTGATGTTGAACAGACGCACATAGTCGCTCACCGCCTGCCGTTCGGCCTTGCCGTCAATCTTGCCGTTGCTGATGAACTCGTCGAGGGCGCACAGACTCATGTTTTCGCGCACCGACAGCTCCAATACCAGGCCATCGCCTTTGCGATCCTCGGAGATATAGGCAATGCCTGCGGCCAACCCGTCGGCCGGGCTTTTGGGCACCAGAGCATGACCGTCCACTGCCACTTCACCGGCGCTGATGGGGCTGGCGCCGTAGATCAGCTTCATCAGCTCGGTACGGCCGGAGCCCATCAGGCCGCTAAAGCCCAGAATTTCCCCCTGACGCAGGGAGAAACTCACCCCGCGCACGCCGGGACCGGCCAGATCTTTCACCTGCAGGCTGACGGGGCCAAGCTCGCGCTCAAGACGCGGATACTGCTCTTCCAGTCGGCGGCCCACCATCATCTCGATGATCTTGTCTTCATCCAGATCGCTCACTGCCTTCTCGCCAATCCACTTGCCATCGCGCAGCACGGTGACCCGATCGCAGATCTCGAAGATCTCCTTGAGGCGGTGGGAGATATAGACGATGCCGCAACCTTGCTCACGCAGCTCGCGGATAACCTTGAACAGCTGCTCGGTCTCGGTATCGGTCAACGCATCGGTGGGTTCGTCCATGATGATGACGCTGGCATCGAACGACAGCGCCTTGGCAATCTCCACCATCTGCTGTTCGCCGATGGAGAGATCCCCGAGTCGGGTATCCGGCCCGTGCTTGACGCCAAGTCGCGCCAGCAGGCCGCTTGCCCGTTCGCGCAGCTGTTTGTGGTCGATGCTGCCAAAACGGGTACGGGGTTCGCGACCGAGGAAGATGTTGGCGGCAATCGACAACTCCGGCAGCAGGTTCAGCTCCTGGTGGATGATGCTGATCCCCTGATCCTGAGAGTCGCGGGGGCCCTTGAAGTGGACCGGTTGGCCTCGGTAGCTAACGCTGCCCGCATCGGCCTGATAGATACCGGTCAGCACCTTCATCAGGGTGGATTTGCCGGCGCCATTTTCACCGAGCAGGGCCATCACCTGGCCCGGATAGACCCGCAGACCCGCTTCGTCGAGGGCGCGCACACCGGGGAAGGTCTTGACGATCCCGGTCAGCTCCAGAATGGGTGAGAGGGGGGAGGTTGTGCTCATTTGCAGCTTCCTTGAAGAGGCCTTCTTTGAAGAATGTCAGAACGCCACACCGGCGCAGAGGATCAGGTTGGCGTAGGGAGTCACCTCGCCGCTGCGCACGATCGCCTTGCTCTGGCGGGTGCGGGTTTTGAACTCCTCGTGCAGGCAGTATTCGATGGCGATGGACTTGCCCTGGGCGGCGGCGTGGGCCTCAAGCTGATCGACCAGTGCCTGATGGGCGGCGGGGCTGATCTGCTTGATCTCGCTTGCCATGATCGCTTTCTCCACCACCAGATCGGTGAGCAGGGCGGTCAGCACGGTTTCGAGGCTGGGGGTGCCCGCCATCAACGCCAGATCGATCCGCTCCGGCCCTGCCGCAATGGGCAAGCCTGCATCGCAGACGGTGATCTCGTCGGTGTGACCCATCTGTGCCACCAGAGCACTCAGGGGAGCATTGAGCAGTACGCCTCGTTTCATACAGCACCTCATCAGGCTTTCGCCATCGCAGTTTCTTATCAGGCAACCGGTTACGCAACCGGTTGCGTTATGGCGCAAAGATAGGCTTTTTAGGATGGAAGGGCCACGGCAAAACCACGGAAATGTGAAAACGATCTCAAAGGTGGAGGAGGAAAGAGAAAGAAGGGTGCCAGCAGAGCCTCGGCACCCTTTCTATTGATTTTTTACTTAGTTGGAGAGGGCTTTGTTGACCGCCGGACGGGTCAGCATTCGGCGATAATGATCGGCCACTTTGGGGAATTCACTGATCTCGACGCCATCGCTTTTCAGCCAGCCCGCGACCACGAACAGATAGATGTCCGCCACGCTGAATTGCTCGCCGAGCACCCAGGGGCCAGCCAGATAGTGCTGCTCAATCTGGGCAAAGCCATCGCGCATATTGCTGGCGACTTTTTGCTGCATGGCGGCGATGGCCTGCTCGTCATCGGCCCAGCGGCTGCCACGGCGACCGTGGGCGTGGGAGACATGCACGGTGGAGGCGAGGAAGCTGTTGACCTCCTGCATGCGGGCCAGCAGGAACGGGTTGTCCAGCGGCGCCAGCTTGGCATCGGGGAAGCGCTGCGCTACATAGAGCAGCAGGGCCGGGGTCTCGGTAAGGGTGCCCTGCTCGGTGACAAGGGCTGGCACTCGCCCTTTGGGGTTGATGGTGAGGTATTCGGGCGAACGCTGCTCACCGGCAGCCAGATTGAGCTGGCGGGCAGTAAACGGGGCGCCGGTTTCCAGCAGTGCGATTTGGACCGCCACGGCGCAGGAGCCGGGGGCGAAGAAGAGGGTCAGATCGGACATGAATACTCCTGATTGGCTCAGGCCACCCGCGATATCGGCGAAAGATTGCTTCGCGGAGCACTACGGGCAGTCATGAAAAAAGAGAGGGGGCAACGCTGCCCCCTCAACCAATCTACACCCCTAAGGGGTGATGAAAAAGCGCAGAATTAATCTGCTTTGGTTATCTTGCTGTTTTCCATATCATAAACCCCTTGGCCAAGTATGAACCCGAAGGGCTGAATTTAATAGCGTCGCTCACGCTAGAATGGCAGTAGGTACGAAAATATTAAGGCTAATAGCGAACTATTTTTGAGTTTCTGACTTGTATCAAAAAAATATAGAAACATGTAATTCTTACTAACTTTTTTTCTTGTCTTTTGATATCTTACCAACTTGGTGGCCAACTTAAATTCATCTGTATGTTTTTTAATTTCAGCATGCCTGATTTTAATTTGAAGTTGCTATGGTTTAACGTATTAAAGTGATTGTGATTACAAGTAACAAGGCGAGAAGTATAAATTTAAATTTTAGTGGAGTTTTTATGTCTAAAGAGGTTGATCTGCAGTTTTTAATGAAAAGTAAAGCATATGATATTGAACATTCTTTAGGAATGTATGCAATTGATTATTGCACTCTACCAGCAGAAGCAATTTATGATATAGATCGTCTTACACCGCACATGCAAGTAATAAAAAACTGTCATATCTATTTAATAGGGCTTACTCCAGTAATAAAGCTAATAGATGCAAAACAAGAAAATAAGCTGTTAACTCTAAACTTTATTATTGGTAATGAAACTGAAGATCTTAAAATTGATCTTCCAGAAGGATTTAATCTCATATTAGATGAAGATAAATTTTTCGTTGAAAATCCCAATGGGGAAAGGTCTTGGCCAACAGATATATGGCTTCAAGAAAAACTTGCATATGGAACTGATTTAGTTAAGTTTGAGGTGAAGTATATTGGTCAATCATATGGAAAAAAAGGAGAAAGAAATGCGATTGATCGTCTTATGAAACATGAGACGTTACAGAAAATCGCATTAAAGGGGATCCCTGCAGGCTATCGCTTGTCATTATTGTTATTGGCGATACAACCCAACAATCAGTTGTTTACTATGATGAATCCATTTGCTAAAAATAAAGAAGATAGTGCATCGAGATTTAATGCTGGACTGGAAAAGTTATTTGGTACTACGGAACAAGAACGTATTTCATTGTATGAGGCATCTTTAATAAGATATTTTTACCCTGAGTTCAATAAAGAATTTAAAGATAGCTTTCCATCTACTAATTTAAAGATTCTGCAAGACTGTTACAATAAGGATTTTAGTGGGGTTGTTGCTGAAATATGCATCGATGAACTTCCTTTTATATTGTTTTCACAAAATGTAGGGCCTAAACATCATCATATTGCAATGCACGATCTTCATAAAGATGATGCTAGACGAATGTTCTTCGGGTTGTAATAATGCTGGGTTTTATATTTACTTCTACGTTAAAGATGTTGAGTACAGTTCTGCTATGAAATTAGTGCTGTAAAGTGATCTTAGCGAGGCGTAATCAGATGTTGGTGATTTCGATAGCACTCAATGCTCATCCTTCATAAATATATATATTTACCGTATCTTCACAATTGTGAACAAGCGGAGTAACCAATAATTTACCACTACCATTCTTTCAAATTTTCTATGAAACAGGCGGATTGAGAGGTTCTACAGGGATTTTGGTGTTGAGAAACGGAAGAAGATAAGGGGACAAATTTTGCCCCCTTAAATTATTGAACCTATCAGGGTCAATTAACCACCGACTTAACCCGCCTTGGCCACCATGGCTTTTAGCTGCAGGAAGTACTGCTCGTAGAGGCGGGAGGCATCCCCTACATCGGACTGAAACTCGCCCTTGCGCTTGATCTCGTCGCTCGGGAAGACCATGGGGTTGTTGCGAAACGCCGGGGTGAGCAGGGGAATGGCATCCTTGACCGGGGTGGGGTAGCCAATCGCCTCGGCCACCTTGGCTGCCACATCGGGGCGCATCAGGAAGTTGATCAGAGCGTGGGCCTCTTTCACATGCTTGGCCTTGGCCGGGATGGCGAGATTGTCCATCCAGAGCACGGCGCCTTCTACGGGGTAGGTCATCTGGATGGAGGGGTATTCGCGCTGGGCGCCGTAGGCCGAGCCGTTCCACAGCATGCCGATATTGACCTCACCGGCGATAAAGGGGTCGGCCGGGTTGTCGGAGTTGAACGCCTTGACGTTGGGCATCAGCTTTTTCAGGTATTCGAACGCTTCGGCAATTTGCGCCTTGTCCCGGGTGTTGGGGCTGTAGCCCAGCTGCACCAGCGCGATATGGAACACCTCGCGGGCATCGTCCATCAGCAGCAGGCTCTCTTTCCACTCTGGCGCCCAGAGCTGCTTCCAGCTAGTAACCGGTTGCTCGATGATGTCGGTGTTGGTGCCGATCCCGGTTGCACCCCAGATATAGGGGATGGAGTAGCGGTTGTCCGGGTCGTACTCGTGGTTGAGCAGGGTGGGGTCGAGGTGCTTGAAGTTGGGTAGCTGGGCGCGATCCAGCGGCTGCAGCATCCCCTCTTTGGCCATTTTCGAGATGAAGTAGGTGCTGGGCACCACCACGTCATAGCCGTCGCCATGGGTTTTCAGCTTGGCGTAGAGGGTCTCGTTGGATTCGTAGGTGGAGTAGATCACCTTGATGCCGGTCTCTTGCTGGAACTGTTCCAGCAGGCCGTCCGGCACATATTCCGACCAGTTGTAGAAGTAGACCACCTTGTCGTCGGCCGCGTGAGCGCTCTGGCTCAGCAGCGGGGTGGTGAGGGTGAGGGCGGCTGCCAGCAGGGCGCCGGCCTTGTGTTGGATTGTCATCAACAACTCCTTGGGGTTATGGGGCCTTGCGGCCCACCGTGACAGAGTTCGCCAAAGGTGGCGGGGACGAAACGGGCAGGGTCAACCTTGCCGTTTACGCAGTAACAGTTGCGCCAGCAGCACCATCCCGAGGGAGGCGACCAGCATCAGGGTGGCCAGGGCGTTGACCTCGGGGGAGACCCCCACCTTGACCATGGAGTAGATCTTGAGCGGCAGAATCTCATAGGCCGGGCCGGTAACAAAGGAGCTCACCACCACGTCGTCCAGCGACAGGGTAAAGGAGAGCAGCCAGCCCGCCATCACCGCCGGCAGCGCCAGCGGCAGTATGATGCGGCGCAGGATGATCCACTCGCCAGCCCCCAGATCCCGCGCGGCTTCCAGCATCCGCACATCAAAACCGCACAGCCGCGAGTAGACAGTGATCACCACGAACGGCAGGCAGAAGGTAATGTGGGCGATCAGCAGCGACCAGAAGCCCAGCGCAATGCCGGTGACCACAAACAGGGTCAGGAGCGAAATAGCCATCACGATATCGGGGGACATCATTACCACGAACAGCATGCCGCTCACGTACTGCTTGCCGCGAAAGCGGTAGCGAAATAGTGCCACGGCGGTGAGGGTGCCGATCAGGGTGGCTGCGGTGGCGGTGAGGGCGGCGATGGTCAGGGAGTGTTGGGCCGCCTGCATCAGGCTGGCGCTGGCAAACAGCTTCTCATACCAGCCCAGGGTAAAGCCGCGCCAGTCGATGCCATATTTCGACAGGTTGAAGGAGTTGGCGATCAACACCCCGATGGGCACATAGAGATAGCCAAACACCAGCAGCAAGAACAGAGCCTTCAGTGCGCGCATCATGCCAGCTCCCCCTTCTTGCTCAATAGCTTGCCTGCCCGCCAGTAGCAGTAGACCAAGAGCGCCATCAGCACCGTCAGCATCACGCTGATGGCGGCGCCAAAGGGCCAGTCACGGCTGTTGAGGAACTGGGTCTTGATCAGGTTGCCGATCAGCAGGTGCTTGGCGCCCCCCAGCAAGTCGGAGACATAGAACATCCCCATGGCGGGCAGAAACACCAGCAGACAACCGGCGATGATGCCGGGCAGGGTGAGGGGCAAAATGATCCGCACCAGCCGCTGCCAGCCGTTGGCGCCAAGATCTCGCGCCGCCTCCAGCAAACGGCCATCCAGCTTCTCGATGCTGGAGTAGAGCGGTAGCACCATAAAGGGGAGCAGCACATAGACCAACCCGATGATGACGGCCACCTCGGTATACATCATCTGCAGCGGTCGCTCGATGATCCCCAGATCCAGCAGCCAGCCGTTGATCAGCCCCCGGGTGCCGAGCAGCACTTTTAGCGCATAGGTACGGATCAGGGAGTTGGTCCAAAACGGCACCACCACCAGAAACAGCAGCAGCGGGCGAATGCGCGTTGGCAGATGGGCCAGCAGCCAGGCAAAGGGGTAGCCCACCAGCAGGCAGATGGCGGTGGCGAGCAGCGCCAGCCAGAGGGAGTGGAGCAGCACCTCGAAATAGAGGGGGTCCAGCAGGCGGCCATAGTTGCTCAGGGTAAAGAGCGGCGCGATAAGCTCGGACTCGTCACGGGTCAGGAAGCTGACGCCGATGATCATCAGGTTGGGCAGGAAGACAAACAGCGTCAGCCAGCCGAGGATCAGCGCGATGGCCCCGTTGCGAAAGCCGTTGTGGGCAAAGCTGTGTGGTACCCGCAGATTAGTGAGGCTCATAGGGCAGCACCACCTCCCAGCTGTCGACCCAGTGGATCGCCACCTCCTGACCCAGGCGATAGTCAAAGTCGGGGTCATCCTCGTCGAAGAACTCGGAGATAAGCAGCTGTTTGCCACTTTCGAGCTCGATCACCGAATCCAGCGTCGCCCCCTTGTAGTTGCGCTCGCGGATATTGCCCCGCAGCGCGCCACTTTGATCGTCATCCTGATCGAGAATGCGCAGATCTTCCGGGCGCAGCAGCACCAGCACCTTGTCGTCTGGCTGGAACGGCAAGGCGGTATGGAGCAGGCATTCGCGCCCCTCTACCTCGGCCTGCCAGATACCGGGCTCGCGCTGGCTGATCAGCTTGCCGTCCATCACGTTGATCTCGCCGATAAAGCGGGCCACGAACAGATTGGCTGGCGATTCGTAGATATCGCGCGGGGTGCCGCGCTGGATGATCTTGCCGCCCTCCATCACCAGGATGCGATCAGACATGGTGAGCGCCTCTTCCTGATCATGGGTAACGAAGACAAAGGTGATGCCAAGGCGACGTTGCAGCGCCTTGAGCTCGCTCTGCATCTGCTTGCGCAGCTTGTAGTCGAGCGCCGAGAGGGATTCGTCGAGCAGCAGCAGGCGGGGCTTGTTGACCACGGCGCGGGCGATGGCGACCCGTTGCTGCTGACCGCCAGAGAGCTGATCCGGGCGGCGGTTGGCCAGCTCGGTGAGCTGCACCATGGCGAGAGTCTCCTCGACCCGCTGGCGGATCTCGCTGGCCGGTACTTTCTGCATCTCGAGGCCAAAGGCGACGTTTTCAAACACCGTCATATGGGGGAAGAGCGCATAGCTCTGGAACACGGTGTTGATGTGCCTGTGTTCGGCGGGGATATGGGTGATCTCGTCACCGGCCAGATGGATGGTGCCACCGTCGACCGATTCTAGCCCGGCCAGCAGGCGCAGCAGGGTGGTCTTGCCACAGCCGGAGGGGCCCAGCAGGGTAAGAAATTCACCGTCATAGATTTCAAGGTCAAGGTCACTCAGGATCACCTTGCCATCGTATTTTTTGCTGATCTTGTTCAGCGCGACAATTACCTGTGGATTGTTCATCATCCGCCAGTCTCACCCCAGCCAGTGGCCATCGTGTTGAAAGAGGGCCGCATTCTATGCAGCCGACACATGAAATTAAAGGCTTTTTGGCCCGAATTAGCCGCAAGTGCGCAGGAAAAACGGCTACGAATAGCAGACCAAATCGCTATAATGTGCCACCTGATTTGGTCGTTTTCGATATTGGATAGTCAATTGAGTAATAAAATGCGTATTGGCGGCTCCCTTGAGCAGTCTCTGAACCAGGGCTACCGCCTTGATCTGAAAGGGGTCATCCAGGAGGGATGGCAACAGACCCGCCGTACCGGATTTGGCCTGCTGCTGGCGATTGTCGGGGTGACGGCGATCTGGATCCTGCTCAGCAATGTGCTGCTGTTGCCCTACCTAGGGGATGACAGCCAGATGAATGTGGCCATGGTGCTGAGCCTGCTGATGACGGTGGTGATGGCCCCCATGACCAGCTCCCTCGATATGCTGGGGTTGCAGCAGTCGGTCGGGGTGCGCGCTAGAGCCAACCAGGTGTTCGACTTCTTCCGCCACTTTGTGCGTCTTGGCATGTTGAGCCTGCTTGGCAGTCTGCTCACCAGCCTGTTTGGCCCGCTATTCGATCTGCTGGGCTTGCCCGCCGTGCTCTCTTTCATCCCCTCGGCCCTGATCGGCATGGGGCTGCTCTTTACCGTCCCGCTGGTGCTGGAGCGTGGCCTGACGCCGCCCCAGGCCATTCTGGTCTCTCTCAAACTCTTTGCTCGCGGCTGGCCCAGCATTGTGCTGTTCCACGGCGTGATGACTGCGCTCTTCTTCCTGGCTCTGATCCCCATGGGGTTGGGGCTTATCTGGGTGGCACCGCTCTATTTCAACTGCAAGGGGATCCTCTATCGGGATCTCTGCGGGGTGGGGGTAGAGGTTAACGAGGTGACAGAAGGCCCCAACCATTTCAATGCATGATGCAAAAGGACGTTGAATGACCCGTCGATATGGAGTGACCAAGGTTTTGCGCCAGAGTCTGCTAGCCGCGCTCTTGCTGCCAGGGCTGGCGCTGGCTGAGCCGGTGCTGGATCTGCAATACAGCACCTTCTACAGCCAGATGAAGACCTTTGCCAAAGGGGAGTTTGGTCACGCCAGACTGGGGTTTTATCTGACCGATCCGCAAAATGGTCAGCGCTGCGGCCTCACCTTTGCCCGGGTTGCAACCGACAGCAAGGAGGTTGCGGGCGAGGTAACAATCGATAGCGAACTGCGCCTGCCTTTTGATGAGGATCTCAACCTCGACAAGGGGATCGTGACTGTTGGCCTTAAAGAAGAGCACGCCACTTGCGATATGACGGTGCAGGTGATGGCAGATGCGCCGAAAGGGCCCGAGCTGCCGGTGGCGGAGCTGGCGGCCCGTCAGCTGCAGATGCAGTCGCTGCTCGACAAGATGGCGGGCATGGTCGGCAAGCACTTCCTGCCGAAGATGGAAGGTGTACGCATTACCCTGGTGCAGCAGAGCGGAACAGCTTATCTGATTGATGGTGCCCGTCAGGAGGCGCTGCCCTGGCAGGAAGGCCACCTGCTGCTGAGCAATGAGCAACTGGCCGCGTTCGCTGCCGGGCAACTGCGCCTGCAGGGTGACGTGCTGCGACTGACCCCCTGGTTGCACAAAGGGTGAGGCCGGTGGCGGTGTCACCGCAGTGACAGGCCAATCCAGAATGCAAAAAAGGAGCGATGATCGCTCCTTTTTTATTGCGTGGCGTTTGCCCTGTGGGCGCGGCTTAGCGCACTTCAATCACATCCAGCATGTCCATCTCGTCGATATCCAGCAGCGGCGCCTTTGGCATCTCGGGCGGATCAAACGCCTTGTCGCCGCCATCGATGATGCCGGAGTCGCGGTTGATGCTCTTGAAGTCAAACAGCTTGTGGTCGAGCAGGTGGCTCGGGATCACGTCCTGAATGGCGGTGAACATGGTTTCGATACGACCGGGGAAGCGGCGGTCCCAATCTTGCATCATCTGCTTGATGGCCTGACGCTGCAGGTTCTCCTGCGAGCCGCACAGGTTGCACGGAATGATGGGGAAGGCTTTGACGTCGGCGTAGCGGATCAGATCCTTCTCTTTGCAGTAGGCCAGCGGGCGGATCACCACGTTCTTGCCATCGTCGCTCACTAGCTTGGGCGGCATGGACTTGAGCTTGCCACCGTAGAACATGTTGAGGAACAGGGTCTCGAGGATGTCGTCGCGGTGGTGGCCAAGGGCAATCTTGGTGCAACCCAGCTCCTGGGCGGTGCGGTAGAGAATACCGCGGCGCAGCCGTGAGCAGAGGGAGCAGGTGGTTTTGCCTTCCGGTACCTTCTCCTTGACGATGGAGTAGGTATCTTCCTCGACGATCTTGTACTCGATACCGAGGGAATCCAGATACTCGGGCAGCACATGCTCGGGGAAGCCGGGCTGCTTCTGATCCAGGTTGACGGCAACCAGATCGAAATGGATGGGGGCGCTGGCTTTGAGGCTCATCAGTATGTCGAGCATACCGAAGCTGTCCTTGCCGCCGGAGAGGCAGACCATGACCTTGTCGCCCTCTTCAATCATGTTGAAGTCGGCAATGGCCTGACCCACGTTGCGCCGCAGGCGCTTCTGCAGTTTGTTAAAACTGTATTTTTCTTTGGCGTTCAGCTCTTCTAGCATGCTCGTAAAACCCGGGACACAAATAAGCGCGTTATTATAGCCATGTCCCGGGGGAGGGCAAGGTGCCAGGCACCTTATGATTGATTGCGACGACTGTCGACCGGGCAGCTGTAGTCCGCCGGTTTGAGGATCAGGATGTCGCAGGAGAGGCGGTCAATCACATGTTCGGCGGTATTGCCGAGCAAAGCTGCAGAAAGCCCGGTACGGCCGACGCAGCCCATGATCATCAAGGTTGCCTTGAGCTCTTCGGCCATATCCGGCAACACCTCTTCCGGTAGCCCCTCTGCTACCCGGGTCCAGAGATGACCGATCCCGAACTTGTCGGCATGGCTGAGCAGCAGGCTTTCGTGGTGTTTGCGGATCGCTTCGTTGTAGGCGTTGGGATCAAACTCCGGCAGCTCTATGGCCACGTTGACCGGGGTGCCCGGGTAGGTGTTGACCAGATAGAGGTTGGAGCCCAGTAGTTCGGCGATGTCGCTTCCCTCCTGGGTGATCCGTTCGTTGAGCAGTTTCTGATCCGGATCGTCGCTTGAGCAGTTAATGGCGGCGATGATGTTGCCGCCCCGTTGCCAGTGCCCCTCCTTGACCAGCAGCACCGGACAGGGGCATTTGCGCAGCAGGTGCCAGTCGGTGGGGGTAAAGATGAAGGTTTGCAGGAAGCTGTGATGGTGAGTGGCTTTGACCACCAGATCGTGGCGCTGCTCCAGCACTTCCTGAATGACACACTCGAAGGGACGATTGTGCCAGACTACTTTCACTTCGCATTCGATCCCCTGTGCCCGATAGGGGGTCAGGATCTCGTCCAGCCACTCACGTCGCTGTGAAATGACGCCGTCGCGCATCTCTTGCCGCTCGTCCACCGAGAGCATGGCAGTCATTTCATACGAAAAGTCATAGATGGTGAGCAGCAGGGTCAGATGGGCGTTTTCGTCCAGCTCGGCGACTTTGACTGCCCGTTCGAGGGCGATTTGACGCTCCTCTTCTGGATTGATAACCACCAGAATATTCTGATATTTGACCATCTTCTCCTCCTTGGAAAAGTCCAATGACAGCAGAATCTTAGCCATTACAGCTTAGCGCAGGAGGAGGGTATGAGGAACGTACCGGATCACATTCCAGAGGAAAGGATCCGGCAGGGAAAGCAGGAGAAAAGCGAGAGGGTAAGCGGAAAATCAGCCGCAGGGCGGGCGAGTTGCACCGGCCATCATGCCCAGCGCGACCTGATCCAGCACGGTAATGTATTTGCCTTTGACGCTGATGAGACCGGACTTCTGGAAGCGGCCGAGCAGACGACTGATGGTCTCGACGGTCAGACCCAGATAGTTGCCAATGTCACCACGGGTCATGGAGAGACGGAACTCCTTGGCAGAGAAGCCGCGTTCGGAGAAGCGTACCGACAGATTGTGCAGGAAGGCGGCGAGGCGCTCTTCGGCATTTTTCTTGGAGAGCAGTAGGATCATCTCCTGATCGCCCATGATTTCGCTGCTCATCAGACGCATGATCTGCTGGCGCAGTTTGGGCATCTTGCCGGAGAGATCATCCAGCACTTCAAACGGGATCTCGCACACCATAGCCGTTTCCAGCGCCTGGGCGAAGGAGGGGTGGGCCTGCTTGTTGATGGCATCAAAACCGACCAGATCGCCAGCGAGGTGGAACGCAGTGATCTGCTCATCCCCTTGCTCGGTGATGGTGTAAGACTTGATGGTCCCGGAACGGATGGCATAGAGCGATTTGAACTCATCGCCAGCCTTGAACAGCTCTTCACCCTTCTGGATCGGCTTCTTGCGCTCGATGATGCTGTCAAGCTGATCAAGCTCGTTGTCGTTCAGAGTGAAGGGAATACAGAGCTGACTGATGCTGCAATCCTGGCAATGAATTGCACAGCCACCGCTCTGGATACGTCTGCCAGGTTTCTTTTCCGGGATCATAGGCTCATACGAATAATTGATTTATATCAAACAAGTTTACCATCAACTCATCCGTTTTGGATAGGGTTTCAAAAGGAAGCAATGCCAATCCAGAAGGTATGCACCCCGAACAAAATGAGCAGCAGGGCACCGCCAAGGCGCAAACTGCGCAGGGTGAGCCAGTATCTCAGGCGATCGGCAAGCCCCCCCAACGCAAACAGGGTGGGCAGGGTGCCGAGACCAAAAAAGAGCATGATGAGCGCACCGCCACTGGCCGAACCCGCCGCCGCGCTCCAGGTCAGCATGGAGTAGACCAGCCCGCAAGGCAGCCAGCCCCACACCATGCCAAAGGGCAATGCCTGCAGCGGTGAGGTGAAGGGGAGAAACTTGCCCGCCAGCGGTTTGATTCGGGGCCAAAGTCTGGCGCCGAGCCGCTCCAGCAGCAAGATCCCTTGCCACCAGCCCGCCAGATAGAGACCAAGCGCAATCATCAATAACGCTGCCACGAGACGCAAGCTGGCAATAGCGTGTTTGCCTGCGCCCAGCTCGCTGGTGGTGGCGAGCAGGCCGCCCACCAGTGCACCTGCAATCACATAGCTCAGGATCCGGCCGAGGTTGTAGTTGAGCAGATAGGCGAGTCGCCCCCAAAAATGCTGTTTGTTGGCGGGGATCGCCATGGAGAGCGCGGCAGAGACACCCCCGCACATGCCGATGCAGTGGGCGGAGCCTGCCAGTCCGACCAGCAGGGCGCCGGCCAGATCAAGGTTGTGGGTCATGGTCAGCAGGCTTTACGGGTTTGTGGGCAGGTTGCTCTTCGTCAAACAGGATGTTGGAACCCTGCCGGTCGAGATCTTCAAACTGCTCGGAGCGAATGGCCCAGAAGAAGACGACCCCGGCGATGATCACAAACAGGATAGCGATGGGGATCAGGACAAAAATTATATTCATGAGAGGTACCTTGGCGTTCATCCTTGGCAAGCGTCCCCTATGGTAACCCTGTTCTGGCAGGGGGCCAGCCGCTATCAGTGAGAAATGTGGCCTGCATCGGAGGCAGGCCACATTTTCAGCTATTTTCCGCCACCAGCCTCATCGGTTGAGGCGCATGGAGTTGGTTACCACGATGAGTGAACTGAGCGACATGCCCGCCGCCGCCAGATAGGGGGGCAGCCAGCCGCAGGCTGCCAGCGGCAGCACCAGCAGGTTGTAACCGATGGACCAGGCGAAGTTCTCGATGATGATCTTGCGGGTACGCATTGCCAGCACTCTTGCCTCGAGCAGTCGGCTCAGGTCATCGGCCAGCAGGATGGCATCGGCGCTGTTTTTCGCCAGATCGGTGCCACCAGCCATGGCAAACGAGGCGTGAGCGCCAGCCAGTACCGGCGCGTCGTTGATGCCATCGCCCACCATGATGCTGATATCCCCTTGGGCTTCCCGGGCCTTGAGGTAGGCCAGCTTGCCATCGGGTGAGACCCCCTTGACCAGCTCATCCACCCCCAGTTCCCGGGCAATCTCGTCTGCTTGCAGAGAGCTGTCGCCAGTCAGCACGGTAGTTTGCAGACCTGCCGCCTTGAATGCCGCGATCAGCGCCCTGGCATCGGGGCGCAGGGTATCTTCCAGATTGAAGCGGGCCAAGACCTGCTGCTCGTCGGCCAGATAGATAGCCAGACCGCGGCCGCGTTCTTGCGCCGGATCCAGCCCAAGCCAGCGGGCACTGCCGATGCGGTAGCGTACACCCTCCACCAGCGCCGTGATGCCGTGACCGATGACCGGGGTGATCTCGCGGGCGGATGGCAGCACACTGATATTGTCGGCTGGTAGCCGGAAGGCGCGGGCTATTGGGTGCTCGGATTGCGCTTCCATGGCCCGGGCGATGGCGAGGCAGTGCGCCTCGTCCACGTCTGCCAAGGTGGTGGTGCCGGTCAGGCTGATTTCCCCTGTGGTCAGGGTGCCAGTCTTGTCCATCACGATCCGGTTGGCCTTGGTCAGCACGTCAAGCACATGACCGCGGCGCAGCAGAATGCCGTTACGGGTCAGATTGGCGGTGGCCGAGGTCAGCGCAGTCGGAGTCGCCAGCGACAGGGCACAGGGGCAGGTGGCAACCAGCACGGCGAGGGTGACCCAGAACGCCTGATCCGGTTGATGGAAGTGCCAGAAGGTCCAGACCGCAGCGGCAATGATCAGCAGCACCAGAATAAAGTGGCGCGACAGTTGATCCGCCATCTGGGCGATGGCTGGTTTGTCATCGAGGGCGTGATCCTGCAGCCGCATGATCTGGGCGATCCGCGACTCTTCGATGCGGTGGGTCACCCGGATCTGTAGCGGCGCATCCGTGTTGATGGTGCCTGCATAGACCTGCTCACCGCGCTGTTTAAGCAGGGGCAGCTGTTCACCGGTCAGCATGGATTCGTTGAGGCTGGCTTGCCCTTCGACAATGATGCCGTCCGCTGGCAAGGTTGCTCCGGCCAGCACCCGTACCCGATCGCCGACCTGCAAGGTCTTGGCCGCTACCTCATGCTCTCCTTCATCATCGATGCGGGTCGCCATAATGGGCACCAGCCGCGCCAGATTGGAGCTCGATTCCGACGCCTTGCGCCGGGCCCGCAACTCGAGAAAGCGCCCCAGCAGCAGGAAGAAGACGAACATGGTGATGGAGTCGTAATAGACCTCACCGGTATTGAACACGGTGGCCCACATGGAGGCGATAAAAGCCCCGATCAGCGCCAGCGACACCGACACATCCATCGACAGGTGACCCTGTCTCAGGCTGCGCCAGGCACCCACGTAAAAGGGCTGGGCCGAGTAGATCATGATGGGGGTGGAGAGCAGCAGGCTTATCCACTTGAAGTAGACCATGAACTCATCTTCAACGCTGATGAAGAGATCCATGTAGAGGGCCACGGCGCACATCATCACCTGCATCGAGCCCAGCCCCGCCAGTGCCAGCCGGAACATATAGCTGCGCACCTCTTTGGCGTAGAGCGCCTCCTGTTGATGGGTCTGGAACGGGTAGGCGCGATAACCGATCTGGGCGAAGCCCTTGAGAATGTCACTCAGGGAGAGCTGGTCCGGATCCCACTTGATGCGGGCCCGGTGGGTGGTGGTGTTGACGTTGATGTAGCGCAGTCCCGTCAGTGTCATCAGGTGGCGTTCGATAAGCCAGGCACAGGCGGCGCAGGTCAAGCCCTCAACCGTCAGCTGGATTTCGCGAAGGGTACCGCTGTCGGTGACAAAATCCTGTTGCACTTCTGCCAGATCGTAGTGGGTGAGGGCGGCCAGCTCCTCGGGCACCAGATCCCCCTTGGTGCCGGGTGCGGTGCGGTGATCGTAGTAACTGGCGAGGCCGCACTCCATGATGGTTTCCGCCACCGCCTGACAACCGGGGCAGCACATGGGGCGAACAATCCCCTTTATCTCGAGGGAATAACCACTATTAGCGGGTACCGGCTCGCCACAGTGAAAACAGGGGGTCATGATTGATGTCCCCCTGAATGCAGAATGCAAGCAGCAGGGGCGCTGGCGAACACCGGCTCGCCACAGTGAGAACAGCCGGTCATGGCTTAGCGTCCTTTCGGGTCGAGTTCGACAGGGGCTAGGGTGGGCAGCTGGACGGTCTCTTGCAATCGCCACTGGTGATCGAAGGCATCGACCCGAATGTGCCACTTGCCGACCAGCGGCTTGTCGAAATGGAGGCGATAGGTGCCGCTCGCATCGGCGGTGATCATGTGTTCGCTGTCCTGACCGGCCAAGGTCGGGTGAAACAATGAAAGATAGAGAGCTTGCCCGGCAGGAATGTCACCGCTGATGGGTTTGAGAGTCAGCTCGTTGCCGTCAACCTCCAGCCCAAAGCGGATATTGAGTGCTTCGGAGCGGTCAAACTTGCTCAAGTCCTGATTGATCTCTTTCCCTTGTTTGTAATAGTCCTCGGCCACCAGATTGACCCCATCCTTGCTGGCGATGATGGCGGTGGCGATGCTGCCAACAACGGCGGCAGTGGGGAGGGCGATGATAAACCAGGGCCAGAATTGGCGATACCACGGTTTGGATAGAGGTTGGGTCATGATTGCTACTGCCATGAAACGAATGATTAACGTGGAAGATGGTTTTTACGCAACACAAGATAACAAAAAGCCTCGAGGAGTCGAGGCTTTTTGCTGTGTAATCACGTGTTTATCACATGTTACAACGTTACGGGCGAACCTTATTTGGCAGACTGTTGATGAGACAGGCTGTAAACGTAGGAGGCCAGCAGGTGAACCTTGTCCTCACCCAGAATGTCTTTCCAGGCTGGCATCACGCCGTGACGACCGTGGGTGATGGTTTGTACCACCACTTCGCGAGAGCCACCGTAGAGCCAGGTGTTGTTGGTCAGATCTGGCGCACCGACGGCAACACCGCCCTTGGCATCGGCCCCGTGGCAGGCAGCGCAGATGGCGAAGCGTGCTTCACCTTTCTTCGCTTCGACCAGGTCGACCTTGCGACCGGAGAGGCTCAGCACATAGGAGGCCACTTCCTGAACGCCATCTTTGCCGAGGATTTCACCCCAGGCAGCCATGATCCCCTGACGACCGCCCATGATGGTGGTCTTGATTTGATCAGGCTGGCCGCCCCATTGCCATTCGCTGTCGGTCAGGTTCGGGAAACCGCGACCACCGCGGGCGTCAGAGCCGTGGCACTGGGAGCAGTTCTGCAGGAACAGACGCTGACCCACTTTCAGGGCTTCCGGATCCTTGGCGATCTCGGTGATGGCACGATAGGTTTTGCCATCCGCTTCATAGGTGAGTTCACGGAACTTGGCGCCGTAGATCTCGTCAGCCTTGGCGACCTCACGGTCATACTCCACCGAGCGACCTTCAGCCTTGGCCGATTCGGTTGCAGCCTTGGACTCGGCCAGCGAGCGCACGTCCTGGTTGGAACTTTGCCAGCCCAGCAGGCCTTTGAAGTTGCCAAGCCCCGGGAAGGCGACCAGATAGACCAGACCGGTGACGATGAAGAAGAGGAACATGTAAGTCCACCACTTCGGCAGCGGGTTGTTGATCTCCTCGATGCCATCGAAGGAGTGACCCATCGATTTGCCTTCTTCAACACCCATCTTGTCCTTGCGGCACCACATCAGCAGCAAGAAGCAGCCGAGGATGGTTCCCAGACTGATGACAGTCACAAAAATGCTAAACAGAGTGCTCATTATTGTTTCGCTCCTGCGTTCTTTTTATCAGCACCGGGTTGCTCATCATCGGCAAAAACCAGATTGGCAGCCTCGTCGAAAGAGGTCTTGCGGCGTTTGCTGTAGGCCCAGACGATGATGCCAATCATGATGGCCATCAACAGCAGGGTATACAGACCGCGAAATGTGCCGTAGTCCATCTTCGCCTCCTTATTTCAGGGCATGACCCAGTGATTGCAGATAGGCCACCAGCGCATCCAGCTCGGTTTTGCCCTTCACGGCTTCGCCAGCACCCTGAATATCGGCGTCGGTATAGGGCACACCGAAGTGATCGCGGAACAGCGCCAGCTTCTTGGCCGTCATCTCGCCGGTCAGCACATTGGTATCAAGCCAGGGGTAGGCGGGCATGTTGGATTCCGGTACCACATCGCGCGGGTTGATCAGGTGAACCTTGTGCCACTCGTCGGAGTAGCGGCCACCAACACGGGCCAGATCCGGACCAGTTCGCTTGGAGCCCCACAGGAAGGGGTGCTCCCAGACGCTCTCGCCAGCGACCGAGTAGTGGCCGTAACGCTCGGTTTCGGCACGGAACGGACGGATCATCTGGCTGTGGCAGTTGGTGCAGCCTTCGCGAATGAAGATGTCGCGTCCTTCCATCTGCAGAGCGGTGTAGGGCTTGAGGCCCTCCACCGGCTCGGTGGTTTGCTTTTGGAAGAACAGCGGAGTGATTTCAACCAGGCCCCCCAGACTGATGGCGAAGATGATGCCGACCACCAGCATGGGAACGCTTTTTTCAAATATTTCGTGACGGTTATTGTTGCTCATGGGTTGACCTCTTCAATCATGCTGGCTGGGCGACAGGTTCCAGAGAACCTTTGGGCGCAGTGATGGTGCGATAGGCGTTGTAAGCCATCAGCAACATGCCGGTGACGAAGAAGCAGCCACCCAGGAAGCGCACGAAATAGAAGGGATAGGATGCCTGCAGCGCTTCAACGAAGCTGTAGGTCAGGGTGCCGTCTTCGTTGACTGCACGCCACATCAGGCCCTGCATGACGCCGGAAATCCACATGGCGACGATGTAGAGCACGGTGCCCACGGTCGCCAGCCAGAAGTGAACGTTGATCAGCTTGACGCTGTACATCCGGCCCTGGCCGAACAGGTTCGGGATCAGGTGATAGACTGCACCGATGGAGACCATGGCAACCCAGCCCAGCGCACCGGAGTGCACGTGACCAACGGTCCAGTCGGTGTAGTGGGAGAGGGCGTTAACGGTTTTGATCGCCATCATCGGGCCTTCGAAGGTCGACATGCCGTAGAAAGAGAGGGAGACGATCAGGAAGCGCAGGATGGGGTCATAACGCAGTTTGTGCCAGGCACCGGAGAGGGTCATGATGCCGTTGATCATGCCGCCCCAGGAGGGTACGAACAGGATCAGGGACATCACCATGCCCAGTGACTGGGCCCAGTCAGGCAGTGCGGTGTAGTGCAGGTGATGCGGACCTGCCCAGATATAGAGGGAGATCAACGCCCAGAAGTGCACGATGGAGAGGCGATAGGAGTAAACCGGACGACCGGCCTGCTTGGGCACGAAGTAGTACATCATCCCGAGGAAGCCAGCGGTCAGCAGGAAGCCTACCGCGTTGTGGCCATACCACCACTGCACCATGGCGTCCATGGCACCAGAGTACATGGAGTAGGACTTCATGCCGGAGAGCGGCACTTCCATGTTGTTGACGATGTGCAGCACCGCAACGGTGATGATGAAGGCGCCGAAGAACCAGTTCGCCACATAGATGTGGGAGGTGGTGCGCTTCATCAGGGTGCCGAAGAAGACGATGGCATAGGCGACCCATACCACAGTGATGGCGATATCAATCGGCCACTCCAGCTCGGCATACTCTTTGGCGGAGGTGTAACCCAGCGGCAGAGAGATGGCGGCAGAGAGGATGATTGCTTGCCAGCCCCAGAAGACGAAGGTTGCCAGCGGGCCACCAAACAGTCTGGTTTGACAGGTGCGCTGCACCACGTAGAAGGAGGTGGCCATCAGTGCACTGACGCCGAAGGCGAAGATCACTGCGTTGGTATGGAGGGGCCGCAGACGACTGTAAGTCAGCCACGGGGTCTCGAAGTTGAGGGCAGGCCAGATCAACTGGGCTGCGATCAGTACGCCAACCGACATGCCGACAATTCCCCAGACAATCGTCATGACGGTAAACTGGCGAACAACGGTGTAGTTGTACTCAGGATGGTTAGTTGTATGGCTCATCGTTATATTCCGCTTCCGATGCTGCTGTTGTTTGGTTTTGTATCCGGAGGACCGGACTGGCTTCATCAGCCACCGCCGACCAGTTGTTAACATCTGTTAACGAAAGGAAAAGCAAAAGATGGCTAAATGAAAACTGCATGGGAATGATACTGAAGTGACAGGTAAAATAACAGTATAAACAGTGATATATTTGGCTCCGTCCGGTCTCGATATGGCAGTTTTTTACCTTGTTCGAGATCACAAAAAACTATTTTAATTGCATCTTAATCGGGCTGTTTTTGATGAAAGAGAGACTTACCGCACGTAAAGTTTTGCACCTCGTACTGGTATTGGCGCTGTTATTGGCGCTGATGGCCTATCGCACCTGGTTTTCGGCCGATAACAGCGTCTCTGCTGACCAGAAAAAAGATCAAATTTGTGATCTTTCCCACACCCCTTGCAGCGCGCTGATTGGTGACAAGCCACTGACGGTCGCCATCAAGGAATTACCGCTGCGCGCTGAACATGACTTTGCCATCGCTATTACCGGCGGCGATCCGGCCATCAAACCGGTGAAAGCGACACTCGAAGGCAAAGATATGTTTATGGGCACCATTCCGGTGAGTTTTGAGCAAATAGACGGACAGTGGCAGGGGGTAACCCAGGTGGGGAGCTGTACATCACCCGTCATGATCTGGTTGTTAAATATCGAGTGGAGTAATGGTCAACGCCAGCAATTGGCGCTTTCCGTTGCCCGGGAATAACGGCGCAAGAGGTGGGGAGTGGAAAAAATATTTGAAATTTCCCGGCCAGGCGTTACCTTCCCCAAACCATCAGGGAGTGAAGTTCATTTAATCATGATTGAAAAACAACCGTTTTATCGCACCCTCAACCAGCAGGCCAAGGCGCTGCTGGAGGGGGAAACCGATCTTATTGCCAATCTTGCCAACCTCTCCGCGCTGCTGAATCAGGAGCTGGAGGAGATCAACTGGGTCGGTTTTTATCTGTTGCAGGGTGAGACTCTGGTATTGGGGCCATTTCAGGGCAAACCGGCCTGCGTGCGGATCCCGGTCGGCCGCGGAGTGTGTGGTACGGCAGTGGCAGAGGGGAAAACCCAGCTCATTGACGATGTCCACCAGTTCGATGGTCACATCGCTTGTGATGGCGCGAGCAACTCGGAAATCGTGATCCCGGTGCGCCGTGGTGGCGAGATCATCGGGGTACTCGATATCGACAGTCCGATTTTTAACCGTTTCGACCAGCAAGACCGGATTGGCCTCGAAGAAACGGTGCAAATTTTGGAAAGCATGCTCTAAGTCATTGCTAGATGGTTCGCAAAAGGCCCCAAGCTCTCTATAATGGGGCCTTTGTTGTGCTCGGGACGTGCCCGTGCGTTTATATGAAAGCCAAGGTTATACATGGAAAACACTGAGAAGCTGAAGAACAGTAAAGAGATCGTTGCCTACCTGGTCGAGAAATTCCCGGCCTGCTTCGTTGCTGAAGGAGAGGCCAAGCCGCTCAAGATTGGCATCTTCCAGGATTTGGCCGAGCGTCTTGCTGACGATGCCAGAGTCTCCAAGACCATGCTGCGTTCCGCACTGCGTCAATACACCTCCAGCTGGCGCTACCTGCACGGTCTCAAAGCTGGCCAGGCTCGCGTTGATCTGGATGGCAACCCGGGCGAGCTGCTGACCGAAGAGCACATCGAGCACGCCAAGCAAGCTCTGAAAGAGAGCAAAGAGCGCGTATTCGCCAGCCGTCGTACCAATACCAAAGAGAAGGATGAGAAGGCCAAGAAGCCCCGTCGTCCTGCTGTGCGCAAAACCGAGAAAGCTGATGTAGCTGCCAAGCCGAAAGCTGCCGCCAAGGCACCGGTCGCTGACGCTCCGCTGGTTAAAGTGGATGCCGCTACGCTAAAAGTGGGCCAGGATGTGCGCGTCGTTATGGGTAAATTCCCGGTTCCGGCAACCATCAAGGAAGTAACCAAGGACGATGTACAGGTCCAACTGCAGACCGGCATGATGGTGCGGGTCAAATCAGAGCACTTGGTTCTCTAAGGAGACAAATGTTGAAGCATGGCGTAATTCGTTTTTCCCTCGTTGCCTGTAGCCTGGCGCTTGCCGGGCTTGCACAGGCCATCGAGCCGGTGCTCAAGGAGAGTGATTTGCCTGTGTTGGCTCAAGAGAGCCAACATGCTACGGCCAGCAAGCGAATTACCAATCTGTTTACCCGCTCGCACTACAAACAGTTCAAGCTGGACGATGCCTTTTCCTCCGTGATTTTCGATAAATATCTGGAGAATCTGGACTACAGCCGCAACCTGTTTTTGGCCTCTGATATCAGCCGTTTTGAAAAGTACCGTAACGGTTTTGACACCGACCTCGAAAGAGGCCGTCTGGCTCCCGCCTACGAGATGTTCAACCTGAGTCAGCAGCGGCGTTATGAGCGGTTCGAATACGCCCTCAAACTGCTTGATACTCCTTTCGATTTTACCCAGACCGACAACTATGTGTTTGATCGGG
Source organism: Aeromonas sp. R2-2 (assembly GCF_040908355.1). NCBI lineage: Bacteria > Pseudomonadati > Pseudomonadota > Gammaproteobacteria > Aeromonadales > Aeromonadaceae > Aeromonas > Aeromonas sp. R2-2. The sequence goes on from NZ_JBFODQ010000071.1 coordinate 25,515, forward strand.
AAGGGGCGGCTTGGCCCAAAGATGAAGCAGAGCTCAACGAGCTGTGGCGTCAGCGGGTCAAGTTCGATGCTCTGAGCCTCAAGCTCAGCGGCAAGGAGTGGCCCGAGATCAAGGAGCTGCTTGGCAAGCGTTACAACAACGCCATCAAGCGGATGTCCCAGACCGAGAGCGAGGATGTCTTCCAGCTCTTCATGAACTCCTTCGCTCGTGCCATCGAACCGCACACCAGTTACCTCTCACCGCGCAGTGCCGATCGTTTCAACACCGAGATGAACCTCTCGCTGGAGGGGATTGGTGCCGTGTTGCAGGCGGAAGATGACTTTACCGTCATCCGTTCTCTGGTGCCTGGTGGCCCGGCTGCCAAATCCAACCACCTCAAACCCGATGACAAGATCACCGGGGTGGGGCAGGAAGATGGCAAGATTGTCGATGTGATCGGCTGGCGTCTTGATGACGTGGTCGAGCTCATCAAGGGGCCCAAGGGGAGCAAGGTCAAGCTGGAGATCCAGCGCGGCAAGGGCGCAACTGCCAAGACCGAGCAGATCGAGCTGACCCGCGACAAGGTGCGCCTTGAAGACCGGGCTGCCAAGTCCAAGGTGATTAACGCCGAAGGCAAGAAGATTGGTGTCATCGAGATCCCGAGTTTTTACGTCAATCTGCACGACGACGTGATCAAGGAGCTCTCCAGCCTGAACAAGAAGAAGATCGATGGCTTGATCATCGATCTGCGCGGTAACGGCGGCGGCGCCCTGACCGAAGCTTCCGCCCTGAGCGGTCTCTTCTTTGCCAGCGGTCCCGTGGTGCAAATTCGTGATCACATGGGCCGTATCACGGTCAATGGCGATGACGATGGCAACGTCTACTACGGTGGGCCCATGTCGGTGATGATCGACCGCTACAGTGCCTCGGCCTCCGAGATCTTCGCTGCCGCCATGCAGGATTATGGCCGCGCGTTGATTCTGGGTGAAAACTCGTTCGGCAAGGGGACGGTGCAGCAGCATCGCAGTCTCGCTAAGGTCTATGACTTCTACGAGCAGCCGCTCGGTCACGTGCAGTACACCATCGCCAAGTTCTACCGGATCGACGGTGGCAGCACCCAGAACAAGGGCGTTGCGCCGGATATCAGCTTCCCGACACCGGTTGCTCCGGAAGAGACGGGCGAAAGCCGTGAGTTCAATGCGTTGCCGTGGGACAAGATTGCCTCCGCCAACTACGAGAAACTCGGCAACTTCGCCAGCGTACTGCCCAAGTTGCAGGCGGCGCACGATGCCCGGATCGCCAAGGATCCCGAGTTTGCCTATGTGATGCAGGACATCGCCGACTACAAGGAGGAGAAAGACAAGAAGTCGGTCTCCCTCAACGAGGCGGAGCGTGTTGCAGAGCAGGCGAAACAGGATGAGAAAGCGCTCAAACGTACCAACGAGCGTCTGGCACGTCTTGGCAAGCCGGCGGTGAAGAGTCTGGATGAACTGCCCGCTGATTTTGAAGCGCCCGATGAGTATCTCATCGAAGCGGCCAATATCACTGCAGATCTGGCCAAGGTCAGCAAACGCAGCTGACAAAGCGACCTCCAATGCACAAGGGCGACTGCGGTCGCCCTTTCTTTTTGTCTGGCGTATCTGACGTAATGCAAATTGTTTGACCCCGCCAGTTGGTTGTGACAGCCTCTTTCTCGCCTTTAACAAGCGTGGAAGCAGACAATAATGACCGATCACTCCCAGGCCATGACGGCCAAATATCGCCAGGATTATCAGGCGCCGCTCTACTGGATCGACACCATCGACCTCGATTTCCAACTGCAGGAGCCGCTGACCCAGGTCACCGCCATCACCCGCATTCGTCGCAACGGTGAGCACAATGCGCCGCTCGTCCTCGATGGTGAACAGCTGACTCTCAAGAGCGTTGCCATCGATGGCATTCCCTGTGACCACTACGAGCAAGGCGAGAGCAGTCTGACCCTGTTCAACCTGCCGGCCGAATGTGTGCTGACCATTGTCACCCTGCTGGATCCGGCTGCCAACACCGCGCTGGAAGGGCTTTACAAGTCTGGCGATGCCTACTGCACCCAGTGTGAAGCGGAGGGCTTTCGCCGCATCACCTATTATCTGGACCGCCCCGACATTCTGGCGCGTTATAGCACCCGCATTACCGCCGACAAAGCCCAGTTCCCCTTCCTGCTCTCCAACGGCAACAAGGTCGATAGCGGTGATCTGGATGGTGGCCGTCACTTCGTGCAGTGGCAGGATCCTTTCCCCAAACCCAGCTACCTGTTTGCGCTGGTGGCCGGTGATTTCGATGTGGAGCGCAGCCACTACACCACCAAAAGCGGCCGCAAGGTGGCCCTCGAGATCTTCGTCGACAAGGGCAACCTCGATCGCGCCGGTTTTGCCATGGAGAGTCTCATCAACTCCATGCGCTGGGACGAACAGCGTTTTGGCCTCGAGTATGATCTCGACATCTACATGATCGTTGCGGTGGACTTCTTCAATATGGGCGCCATGGAGAACAAGGGGCTCAACATCTTCAACTCCAAGTTCGTGCTGGCCAATCCGGCCACCGCCACTGACAGCGACTACCACGGTATCGAACGGGTGATCGGCCACGAATATTTCCACAACTGGACCGGCAACCGCGTCACCTGTCGTGACTGGTTCCAGCTCAGCCTGAAAGAGGGGCTGACAGTGTTCCGGGATCAGGAGTTCTCCTCCGATCTGGGTTCCCGTGGCGTCAACCGCATCAACAACGTGCGTACCATGCGCGGCCCGCAGTTTGCCGAAGATGCCGGCCCCATGGCACACCCGATCCGCCCGGATGTGGTGATCGAGATGAACAACTTCTACACACTGACCGTCTACGAGAAGGGCTCGGAAGTGATCCGCATGATGCACACCCTGCTGGGGGAAGATGCCTTCCAGGCCGGTATGCGTCTCTACTTCGAGCGTCACGACGGCTCGGCCGCTACTTGCGATGATTTCGTGCAGGCGATGGAGGATGCTTCCGGTGTGGATCTCGGTCGTTTCCGTCGCTGGTACAGCCAGTCCGGCACCCCCGAGCTGACCGTGTCCGACGAGTACGATGCCGCGAGCGGTATCTATCGCCTCCATGTGAGCCAGCACACCCCGCCGACTCAGGATCAACCGCAGAAGCTGCCGCTGCACATTCCCCTCGATATCGAGCTCTATGACGAGCAGTGTGCCGTCATTGCGCTGCAATATCAGGGCAAGGCCATCGGCAACGTGCTCGATGTGCTGGAAGCGGAGCAGACCTTCGAATTCGATCAAGTGCCCGTCAAACCGGTTCCTTCTCTGCTTCGGGACTTCTCTGCGCCGGTCAAGCTGCACTATGACTACAGCGACGAAGCGCTCGCCTTCCTGATGCGCTTTGCCCGCAACGAGTTTGCCCGCTGGGATGCGGCCCAGATGCTGATCAATAAAGCGGTCATCGATGGGGTGGCGCGGGTCCAGCACGGGCAGGGGGTTGAGCTCTCCCAAACCCTGCTGGCCGCCTTCGTCGCCATTCTGGACGACAGCGATCTCGATTTGGCCCTCAAGGCGGAGATCCTGGCGCTGCCCGGTGAGGCGACCCTGGCCGAGCTGTTCGAGGTGGCCGATATCGATGCCATCCATCAGGTACGCGACGCGATCCACACCCGTCTTGCCGAGGCCTTTGGTGCGCGCTTGGCGGCAACCTATCAGAGTCTGCGTCTGAATGGTTATCAGGTGGTGCATGCCGACATGGCCAAGCGGGCCCTCAAAGGGGTAGTGCTCGGCTATCTGGCTGCGCTGGATGCGGAGCATGCTGATGCGCTGGTGCGCGAGCAGTATGCAACTGCCGACAACATGACCGACACCCTGGCGGCGTTGCAGGTGGCCAACGGCTATCTGTTGCCATGCCGTGCCGCGCTGCTGGCCGATTTTGAAGGCAAGTGGGCCAAGGATGGACTGGTGCTGGACAACTGGCTGCGACTGATTGGCAGCAAACCGGCTGCCGATGTGCTTAGCGAAGTGAAACAGGCGATGAATCACCCCACTTTCAGCATTCGCAATCCGAACCGGCTGCGGGCGCTGATCGGCAGCTTCGCCATGAGCAATCAGGTGCAGTTCCATGCGGTGGATGGCAGCGGTTACCGCTTCCTGACCGATCTGCTGATCGAGCTCAACGAGGTCAATCCGCAGGTGGCCTCCCGCCTTATCACTCCGCTTATCCAGTTCAAGCGACTGGATGAGGCGCGCAAGGCCCTGATCCGCGCCGAGCTGACCCGTCTTGCCAACCTTGAGGGGCTGGCACGGGATCTGTTCGAGAAGGTCAGCAAGGCGCTGCAGCAGTAAGTGTCGACGGGGCAGGGGCGTTAACGCACCTGCCTCTATTGTGTGATTTGTCGTGTGATTTGTCGTGTGATTTGTCGTGTGATTTGTCGTGTGATCAGGAGCAAGCGTGAAGCAGTTTACTTTTCGGCTCTCATTGAGCAGTGACGAGGTGATGCTGATGTATCAGGGCCATGCCAGACGGCTGGTGGTGCGCAGCGAACAGGGATTGACCCTGGAACTTGGCATAGAAAAAATACGCCCCTTTGTCGCCATCAATGGTGTGCATGGCTATTTTCGGCTGAAAACCCAGGACGATTACCGCTTTATCAGTCTCGAACGCATAAATTAACAAAAATAGAACAGATTACCGACTGTTTATCTGCTTTGCGTCACTATCCATCCGGTAAACTGGCACAAAGGTAGTGGGAATTTCTGTATTTTTGGTTATTTGCAAAATTTCTCACAGTTTAAGCCGTGATCTGCACCTTGTTTTTAACATCTCGTTAGCACCTTTCCTCGCCTTCCCTTAGCCAAGCCATTACACTTCGCAACAACTCTGCACCAGCGGGTAACCAGGGTGGTTGCCTCTGCGTCGGTGGTTAATGTCGTCCGATAAGGAATATAAAAATGGCATTGAAAGACGCCCCTACCTCAGTTCTGCTCGAAAACGTTCTCAGTCTGATCCATCAGAAGTTGCCCAAAAACAGTGCCTCTCTGGTCGAGCGCTTCGTTGCCAAGTTCTACGGCAACATGGCGAGCTCCGATCTGCACGATCGCAATGACAGCGATCTCTACGGTGCGGCCCTGAGCCTGTGGAATGCCCTCAATCAGCGCAGCGGTACCGATCCCTACATCCGGGTCTACAATCCCGAGCTGACCCGTCACGGCTGGCAATCGCCCCATACCATCGTCGAGGTGATCCTGCAGGACTCCCCCTTCCTGGTGGACTCCATCCGGATGGCGCTCAAGCGACTCAATATCACCGCCCACATGATGCTGCACCAACCGCTGCACCTCATTCGTGGTGCGGATGGCAAGATTGATGCCATTCTGGAGCTCGACAACACCGACGGGCAGACCTCGGTTGAAACGGCATTCCTTATCGAGATCGATCACCTCACCAGCGAGGAGCAGATGGCCGCGCTGGCTACTGAGCTCAACTCGGTGGCCGGTGAAGTGGCGCTGGCAGTCGGCGACTGGCAGCCGATGCTGGCCAAGCTCAATGAGATCATCGACGAACTGCCCAAGCGCAAGAACCCGGTCAGCAAGGAGGAGGTGGCCTCCTGCGTTGCTTTCCTTAAATGGGTGGCTGCCCACAACTTCACCCTGATGGGGTATCGCCGTTACGACGTCAAGGCGGTGGAGGGGGATCACGAGATCCTGCCGCAGGCGAGCTCCAGCCTGGGGTTGATGAAAAACTCCATCAAGGAGGTGGGTCAGCGCCTTGGCAACATGCCAGCCAGCGCCCGTCATGCCGCCCTGAGTTCTGACCTGCTGATCCTCACCAAATCCAACAGCAAGTCCCGGGTGCACCGTCCGGCTTATGTGGATTACATCGGCATCAAGCGCTTTGACGAGCATGGCAAGGTGATCGGGGAAGATCGCTTCATCGGCCTCTACGCCTCTTCCATCTACAACACCAGCGCGACCCAGATCCCGCTCATCAGCCATCGTCTCGAACGCATCATGGCTGCCTCCGGTCACGAGAAGGGCTCCCACGCCTACAAGGCGCTGCTCAACGTATTGGAAACCTATCCTCGCGATGAGCTGATCCAGGCCCGCGAAGAGGAACTGCTGGCCACCGGTCTTGGGGTGTTGGAGATGCAGGAGCGTGACATGTTGCGGCTGTTCGTGCGCCGCGATGTCTATGGTCGCTTCTTTTCCTGCATGGTCTATGTCACCAAGGAGCGCTACAACACGGCGCTGCGGATCAAGACCCAGCAAATATTGCAGAAGTATTTTGGCAGCAACGAAGAGGTGGAGTTCAACGTCTACTTCACCGAAGGCGTGCTGGCGCGGACCCACTACATAGTGCGGGTCAACAACAACAACGTGGATGTGGATGTGAACGAAGTACAGAACAACCTGATTGAAGCGGCCCGCAGCTGGGACGATCGACTCGACTCCGTGCTGCTTTCCCATTATGGCGAGGCCCGTGGCAACGAGCTGCGCCGCCGTTTCAGCACCGCCTTCCCCCGTGCTTATAAGGAAGATGTGCTGCCTGGCTCTGCCGTGGCCGACATCATGGCGCTCGATAACCTGAGCGAAGCCGAGCCGCTGGGCATGCTGTTCTACCGCGCGCAGGAGGAGGAGAACGATCGTCGGGTACGGCTTAAGCTGTTCCACCGCACCGAGCCCATCCACCTCTCCGACGTGCTGCCGATGCTGGAGAACATGGGACTGCGGGTGATCGGCGAGACTCCGTATCAGGTTCGCACTCCGGCTGGCGATCTGTTCTGGATCCTCGACTTCTCCATGCTGCTGCACGGCGAGCAGCCCTTTGATCTGGCCCAGAGTCAGCAGCGCTTCCAGCAGGCGTTTGCCGCCATCTGGAACAAGCAGCTGGAAGATGATGGCTTCAACCGGCTGGTATTGGGGGCGGGTCTCACCGGGCGCCAGGTGTCGGTGCTGCGAGCCTATGCCAAATACATGCGCCAGACCGGCGTTTCCTTCAGCCAGTCCTATATCGAAGAGACCCTGACCCGCTACCCCGACATCGCCCAGCTGCTGTTTACCCTGTTTGAGCAACGCCTCGACCCAGCCGGCAAGCAGGACGCCCAGGTACAGGCCAAGCTGCACGAAGAGCTTGCCGCCAAGCTGGATCAGGTGGCCAACCTGGATGACGATCGCATCATTCGCCGCTATGTGGAGATGATCGACGCCACCCTGCGCACCAACTACTACCAGCTGGACAAGGCGGGCAACATCAAGCCCTATATCTCCTTCAAGCTGGCGCCGTCCAGCATCACCGACATGCCGCTGCCGCTGCCCAAGTTCGAGATCTTTGTCTACTCGCCACGAGTGGAGGGGGTACACCTGCGCTGGGGCAAGGTCGCCCGTGGCGGCCTGCGCTGGTCCGATCGCAAAGAGGACTTCCGCACCGAAGTGCTGGGTCTGGTGAAAGCCCAGCAGGTCAAGAACACCGTCATTGTGCCGGTGGGGGCAAAAGGCGGCTTCTACTGCAAACAGATGCCGGTGGGGGCGCCCCGTGCCGTCATCCAGGAGGAGGGCAAGGCCTGTTATCGCCTGTTTATCCGCGGCCTGCTCGATGTGACTGACAACATCATCGGCGGCGAGGTGATCCCGCCCAAATCCGTGGTGCGCCACGATGAGGATGATTACTACCTGGTGGTTGCTGCCGACAAGGGGACTGCCACCTTCTCGGATATTGCCAACGAGATCAGCCTCGAATACGGCCACTGGCTCGGCGATGCGTTCGCCTCCGGCGGCTCGGTCGGTTACGACCACAAGAAGATGGGCATCACCGCCCGCGGTGCCTGGGAGTCGGTCAAACGGCATTTTCGTGAAATTGGCGTCAACTGCCAGACCACCGACTTCACTTGCGTGGGGATTGGGGACATGGCCGGCGACGTGTTCGGCAATGGCATGCTGCTCTCCGAGCACACCCGGCTGGTGGGCGCCTTCAACCACATGCACATCTTCGTTGACCCCGCTCCGGATGCGGCCAAGAGCTTTGTCGAGCGCCAGCGGCTGTTCGATCTGCCGGGCTCCAGCTGGGATGACTACAACCGCGAGCTGATATCACAAGGGGGCGGTATCTTCCTGCGCTCGGCCAAGTCCATCAAGCTGAGCCCCGAGATGCAGACCCTGCTCGGCACTGACAAGGCCAGCATGGCGCCGAACGAGCTGATCAAGGCACTGCTTTGCCTGAATGTCGACCTGCTGTGGAACGGCGGTATCGGCACCTACGTGAAGAGCGCTCGCGAGAGCGATGGGGAAGTGGGCGATCGCAGCAACGACGCACTGCGGGTCAATGGGCGCGATCTGCGAGCCCGTATTGTGGGTGAGGGAGGCAACCTCGGCTTTACCCAGCTTGGCCGGGTGGAGTACGCCAGTCAGGGCGGTCGCATCAACACCGATTTTACCGACAACGTCGGCGGGGTGGACTGCTCCGACAACGAGGTGAACATCAAGATCCTGCTCAACCAATTGGTGGCGGCAGGGGATCTGACCCTCAAGCAACGCAACCAGATGCTCTACGAGATGACCGACGATGTGGCGCAGATTGTGATCACCAACGCCTATCGCCAGTCCCAGTCCATCTCGGTCACCAGCTTCCGCGGCTCTGAACAACTGAAAGAGCAGCAGCGCTTTATTCAGGGGCTGGAGCGGGAAGGCAAGCTCGACCGTGCGTTGGAGTTCCTGCCATCCGATGAGGAGCTTTCCGAGCGGATGGCGGCAGGGCAGGGACTGACCCGCCCCGAACTGGCGGTGCTGGTGGCTTACGGCAAGATGGTGCTGAAAGAGCAGCTGAACTGCCCGGAAGTGACCGACGAGCCCTTCCTCGCCAACATGCTGGTCACCAGCTTCCCGGCCAAGGTGCAGCAGCAGTTTGGTGCCCAGCTGGCCGATCACCCGCTACGCGGCGAGATCATCGCTACCCGGGTGGCCAACATGTTGGTCAATGACATGGGGCTCAACTTCGCCAGCCGGATGAAGGACGAGACCGGTGCCTCGGTCGCCGAAGTGGCCTGCTGCTTTGCCATGGCCCGCGAAGTGTTTGGCATGAACCAGCTGTGGCGCGATATCGAAGGGTGCGACAACCTGGTTGATGCCCAGACTCAGCTCGAACTGATGTTCTACAGCCGCCGCATTGTGCGCCGAGCCACCCGCTGGTTCCTGCGTGCTCGCAATCGCAGCTGGAGTATCAGCGAGAACATCGCCTTCTTCCGTCCGGCGTTCGAGACCTTAGGGAAGCACCTCTACGAGGTGATGGATGAGAGCGAAGTGGCCGAGCATCGTCAGGCTGTTGCCAAGTGGATGGAGAAACAGGTGCCGGAGGCCATTGCCCGTCAGGTCGCCCATATGAGCAGCCTCTTCTCCAGCCTGGATCTGGCGCAGATTGCCGCGGAGCACAAGACCGATATCCTGCGCGCCGCCAATGTCTACTATCGCCTTGGTGCCAAACTGGATCTGCACTGGTTCCTCGACCAGATCAACCATCAGCCGGTCGGCAACCACTGGCAGGCGATGGCGCGAGCCTCCTTCCGCGAAGATCTTGACTGGCAGCAACGCAGTCTCACTTCTGTGGTACTGGAAGGGTGCAAAGAGCAGGGAGAATGCGCTACCATACTGGCCGACTGGATTTCGGAGCATGAGCAACTCTTGTCCCGTTGGACCCATATGTTGGCCGACTTCAAGACCACCAGTACCCACGAGTTCGCCAAGTTCTCGGTGGCCTTGCGAGAGTTGAACCTGCTCCAGTTGAATTGTCGGGCACTTTAATTGCCAGATTAAGGCATGACACCGACATTACACCCAAAGCCCCGGCCAGTTGCCGGGGCTTTCTTTAAGGAGCAAAGATGTTGTACCCCATCGCCAGGCATTTCCTGTTCAAACTCAATCCGGAACAGGCTCACGATCTCTCCATGAAATATTTGCCCCGCCTTCTCGGTACGCCACTCGATTGTTTCTTCCGCCAGAATTTGCCGAAACGCCCCGTCACTGTCATGGGGCTTTCTTTTGCCAATCCAGTGGGATTGGCGGCCGGTCTGGATAAAGATGGTGAGTGCATTGACGCGCTGGGCGCCATGGGATTTGGCTTTATCGAGGTCGGTACCGTCACCCCCAGACCCCAAAGCGGCAATGACAAGCCCCGCCTGTTCCGGGTTATTCCGGCAGAGGGGATCATCAACCGGATGGGATTCAACAACAAGGGGGTGGATCATCTGGTGGCCAAGGTAAAAGAGGCCAAATATCAGGGAGTCATCGGCATTAATATCGGCAAAAACAAAGACACTCCCATCGAACAGGGCAAGGATGATTACCTGATCTGCATGGACAAGGTTTATGATCATGCCGGTTATATTGCCGTCAATATCTCTTCCCCCAACACCCCGGGGTTGCGTTCGCTGCAATATGGCGAGGCGCTGGATGAATTGCTGGCAGCCCTCAAGGTACGTCAGCAAGAGCTGGCCGCCCAATATAAAAAGTATGTGCCGCTGGCGGTTAAAATTGCCCCGGATTTAAGCCTTGAAGAAATAGATCAGGTGGCCGCGTCGCTGGTGCGTAATGGTATTGATGGGGTTATCGCCACCAATACCACCCTCGAGCGCGAGATGATTTATGACATGCCCCACGCCGTTGAAGCGGGTGGCCTGAGTGGTCGTCCGCTGCAGCACAAGAGTACCGAGGTGATCCGTCATCTGGCCAAGGCGCTCAATGGTGCTCTGCCAATTATCGGGGTGGGTGGTATTGATAGTGCCATGGCCGCCCGTGAAAAATTGGCCGCCGGTGCCAGTCTGGTACAAATTTATAGCGGCTTTATTTATAAAGGGCCGGGGTTGGTCAAAGAGATTGTGACCAATATTTAAGAAATAGATGGCGGAGCCCTTTATTTGACGTTGCTGATTTCCTGCATATGGAATAAAGTCAACTGGTAATTATCAAGTAAGGGCTCCAACATGTTTATCCAACCGACCGATAGCTGGCAATGGCACTATGATGCCCAGAGTGACCGTCTGATGTTGGACCTGTCTGATAACATGTTATTTGCGACCGAGTATAAAGGGCGGCAATTGGTGCCCAGCTCGTTTACGACCCAACCTTTTTGTGTCGATGATGCCGCCCTCTATTATCAGTTGATGGATAAAGCAGCCGAACTTGAGTGGAGTATCCCGCATCAGGTTCAGTTGGTGCTTAATGCCATCGCGGTCAGTCGTTTTTATAAACCCCTGATGCCGCAAAGCTGGTTTTTTAGTGAACAGCATCCGCAAGTGATCCCGCAAAACGGTGAGCTGGTCCTGATGAATACACCCCATGGCAACGGCGAATTTATGGTCATTGAGGCAGGGGATCAGGCTAGCGTCTGTTTGAACCTCACTGCCGATCTGGTATTGACCACCAGTAAAACCTTGCCGCGTTTCGGGGTGATCAAGGTGATGAATAACCGGATGAAACAGCGTATTACCGTGACCGAGCAATATCGTCAGGTCAGTTGATATATTTTCATCAATCTTTTTATCTCTGTGATTACACCGCTGCCTGTTTTTACTGTGGTAACCTCCATAGTGCTTCGTTTCTGATACTTCATTTATCCGCGAACATCTTGCCCATTCTCATTGATCTTCATGGTTGTGATCCAGCCTCTCTTGAGGCTTGTTACAGTCACTTGCACCTTGTGTTCTGACCCACGCAGTGTCTTGGTCTTCCGTGCTGCAAGCATGGTGCCTTCCTCTTGTTTCGTTCTGCTTGCGTAGTGCCTCCACCTCACTATCAACACATCACTCACTCAAGCGATTTTCTTCATACGACATTTTATTCTTGAAACGAGAGCTATTCTCACTTACATTTTGTTATAACATAACAAAATGGGGTTGCTATGAAGCCTCATATTCATCCGGATTATCGTTTGGTGCTGTTCCATGACACGGCAGCAGATGCCTTTTTCCTGGTCGGTTCAACCATCAAGAGCGATCGCCGCTACACGTGGCAAGACGGGAAGGAGTATCCCTATGTATCGCTCGATGTTTCCAGTCAGTCGCACTCGTTCTATACCGGCAAGCAGAAGCTGGTATCGAGTGAGGGGAGTGTGGCCCGTTTCAACAAGCGCTTTGGCGCATTTTCAAGCAAGAAGGAGTCCTGAATGCAGGTCGTCTGTTCACTCAAATCCGCACGGGCGCGCCACCCCGATTGTCAGTTGGTGCGCCGTCGGGGCAAATTGTTCGTGATTTGCAAAAGCAACCCCCGTTTCAAGGCCCGTATGAAGTGATCCGCTAAATGATGTCCGGCCCCATGATCTCGCCATCGGGTAGTCATGGGGCCTTTTACCTTTTCGCCACCTATCAATCTGTTTCCATCCTGCTGTTTGCGCCGACTTTTGCATGCTCCAGCCCGCCTGATGAGGTATAATGCGGCACTATTTTTATGGGTTCCCCGTGAGCGTGATGAAAGAATTTTTTGCAACCTGCCCCAAGGGGCTGGAAAACCTGTTGGCCGACGAGCTGACCACCTTGGGCGCAGAGCAGGTCCGTGAGACCGTGGCTGGCGTCCACTTCAAAGGCGAACTGGCGATTGGCTACAAGGCCTGCCTGTGGAGCCGTTTTGCCTCCCGTATAGTGCTGGTGCTCTCCGAATTCCAGATGAACGACGATCTGGATCTCTATCTGGGCGCCCACACCATCCCCTGGGAAGAGCACTTCTCCGGTACCGCCACCATTGCGGTGGACTTTACCGGTACCAACCCCGCCATTCGCAATACCCAATATGGCGCGCTGAAGATCAAGGATGCCATCGTCGACCGCTTCACCAAGCGCGGTCACGTGCGTCCGGACGTGGACAAGAAGTCGCCGGATATCCGCATCATGGCGCACCTGGGCAAAGGCAAGGCCAATATCACGCTGGACTTGTCAGGCCCGGCGCTGCACCAGCGTTTCTATCGTCAGGGCACCGGTGAGGCGCCCCTCAAAGAGAACTTGGCCTGCGCCATGATTGCCCGTAGCGGCTGGGCCGGTGAGCCCATGATGGACCCCATGTGCGGTTCCGGTACCTTGCTGATTGAAGCGGCCTTTATCGCCGCCGACATGGCGCCGGCGCTGCGCCGCGAGCGCTTCGGTTTCGATCGCTGGCTGCAGCACGATAGCGAGCTGTGGCAGAGTCTGATGATGGAAGCGCAAGTGCGTGCCAAACGTGGCATGCAGCGTTGTGAAGTAAAACTGTTTGGTTGCGATGCCGACCAGCGTGTGCTGCTCAAAGCCCGTGATAACGCCAAAGCGGCCGGTGTGGCCCACCTCATCACCTTCAAGCAAGCCGATGTCACCAAGCTGGAAAACCCACTGTCGATGCCTGCCCCTGTTGAAGGGGAAGAAGGTCAAGGGGAGGCCCGCCAGGTCGGTATGCTGATTTCCAACCCGCCCTATGGTGAGCGTCTTGGCGAATTTCCGGCGCTGCTGGAAGTGCACCAGGCGCTGGGCGATGCTCTGCGTCGCAGCTTCCAGGGCTGGAGAGTATCCATTCTTTCTGCCTCACCGGAGCTCTTGAGCTGTCTGCGCCTGCGCGCCGATAAGCAATATCGCCTGTTCAACGGCGCCCTCGAGTGTCAGCTGCGCAATTATCAAATCGCACTGGACTCCGTGGCTTCCCAAAAAGAGGTGGCACAGGACTTTGCCAACCGTCTGCGCAAGAATCTGAAAACCCTCGAGAAGTGGGCCAACAAAGAGGGCATCGATTGCTATCGCATCTACGATGCCGACTTGCCGGAATACAACGCTGCCATCGACCGCTATCAGGACTATCTGGTGGTGCAGGAGTATGCCGCGCCCAAGGACATCCCCGCCCAGAAGACTCGTCAGCGTCTGCTCGACATGGTGCAGGCCGCCATCAAGGTGACCGGCATGGACGGCGAGAAGGTGATCCTGAAGGTGCGTGAGCGTCAGGAGGGCAAACAGCAATATCAGAAGCTCTCCGAAGAGCAGCACCGGATGGAAGTGCAGGAGTACGGCGCCCGTCTGTGGGTCAACCTCTACGACTATCTGGATACCGGCCTGTTCCTTGACCATCGTCAGACTCGCCGCATGCTGGGTCAGATGGCCAAGGGTAAGCGCTTCCTGAACCTGTTTGCCTATACCGGTAGTGCCACCGTGCACGCAGGTCTTGGCGGTGCCAGCGAGACCACCACAGTGGACATGTCCCACACCTACCTGAACTGGGCGCAGGACAACATGCGTCTCAACTCGCTGGTGGGCCGTCAGCACAAGTTTGTCCAGGCAGATTGCCTGAAGTGGTTGTCTGAAGCCGATGAGCAGTACGACCTCATCTTCATCGATCCGCCCACCTTCTCCAACTCCAAGCGGATGGACGAGAGCTTCGACGTACAGCGTGATCACCTGCTGCTGATGCAGCATCTAAAACGTCTGCTGGCGGCGGACGGCACTCTGGTCTTCTCCAACAACAAGCGTCACTTCAAGATGGATCTGGCCGGTCTCGAGGCCACTGGTCTCAAGGCCCAGAACATCACCCAGAAGACGCGACCGAAGGATTTCGAGCGCAACCAGCACATCCACAACTGCTGGATCATCACCCATGCGCCGGAGCAAGGCGAGGCGTGATGCTGACCCTGTTTCATACCGACGGTTGCCACCTGTGCGAGCAGGCCTGGGCGCTGGTGGAGGAGGCAGGTCTTGCCGTCGCCACCTGCCAGTGCGACATCATGGATGATGAGCAGTGGCTTGCCGCCTATCGGGTGCGCATTCCGGTACTGCGTGACGAAGCAGGCCGCGAGCTCGGTTGGCCCTTCACACTGGCCGAGCTCAAAAGCTGGGCCGCCCGTCAGGGGTGAGAGTGATTTGACGATAAAACGGGGGCAGACCCAGTCTGCTGCCCGTTTTTTTCATATGAAATAAGGAACACACATGGCTCTTTTAACATTGCACGGCGCATGTCTGTCGTTCAGTGATTTCCCGCTGCTCGACAATGCCGAATTGACCATCGAGCGGGGCGAGCGCCTCTGTCTGGTTGGCCGCAACGGGGCGGGCAAGTCCACTCTGATGAAGGTCATTGCCAGCGAATTGCCGCTGGACGACGGGCGTCTGGTGCTGCAACAAGATTTGAAAGTGACCCGCCTTGAGCAGGATCCGCCTGCTTCCAGCGAGCTGACGGTGTTTGACTATGCCGCCGAAGGGCTGGCGGGGGTGGGGGAACTGCTCAAGCAGTACCACCACATCTCCATGGAGCTGGCGAGCGATCCGTCAGACGCCAACATTCGCAAGATGAGCGAGTTGCAAGAGCAGCTCGATTATCAGAACGGCTGGCAGTTCGAGACCCGTATCAGTCAGGTGTTGACCCTGTTGGGGCTGGATCCTGACGTGACCCTTGACAGCCTCTCCGGCGGCTGGCTGCGCAAAGTGGCGCTGGCCCGTGCGCTGGCCTGCGATCCCGACTTGTTGCTGCTCGATGAGCCGACCAACCACCTGGATATCGAAGCCATCAACTGGCTGGAAGATTTCCTCAAGGATTTTCGCGGCGCTATCGTCTTTATCTCTCACGATCGGGAGTTCATCCACAAGCTGGCGACCCGGATCATCGATCTCGATCGCGGCGCCATCACCTCCTGGCCGGGTAACTACGACGAGTATCTGCAGGGGAAAGAGGAGTGGCTGCGGGTCGAAGAGCTGAAAAATGCAGAGTTCGACCGCAAACTGGCCCAGGAAGAGGTGTGGGTGCGTCAGGGTATCAAGGCTCGCCGTACCCGTAACGAAGGTCGGGTGCGCGCCCTTGAGGCGATGCGGATGGAGCGTTCCCAGCGCCGCGAGCTGCAGGGCAAGGCCAAGCTGCAACTGGACGAGGTCAATCGCTCCGGCAAGCTGGTGTTCGAGACCGAAGGGCTGGGGCTGGATTTTGGCGATCGCACCTTGTTCAAGGGGCTCGATCTGCAAGTGCTGCGTGGCGACAAGATTGCGCTGGTCGGCCCCAATGGCTGCGGCAAATCGACCCTGATCAAGCTGTTGCTGGGGCAGCTTGAGCCGACCCGTGGCACCGTCAAGGGGGGCACCAATCTGGAGGTGGCCTACTTCGATCAGTACCGCGAGCAGCTCGATCCCGAGCAGACCGTGGTGGACAACGTGGGGGAGGGTAAGCAGGAGGTGATGGTGCGTGGCCGCTCCCGTCATATCCTCGGTTACCTGCAGGACTTCCTGTTCGAGCCCAAGCGGGCCCGTACGCCGGTCAAGGCGCTCTCCGGTGGCGAGAAGAACCGGCTGCTGCTGGCCAAGCTGTTCCTCAAGCCGAGCAACCTGCTGATCCTCGATGAACCGACCAACGACCTCGACGTCGAGACTCTGGAGCTGCTGGAAGAGCTGCTTTCCGACTACCCCGGCACCCTGCTGCTGGTCAGTCACGATCGTCGCTTCATCGACAACACAGTGACCGGCTGCTGGCTGTTTGAAGGGGATGGCCGCATCAGCGATTACGTGGGTGGTTACGCCGACATGATGTCGACCCGCGAACAGCAGAACGCTCAACAACAGGCTAAGAGTGCAGCGGTCAAGGCCCCGGAGCCGGTCGTTGCCGCCGCGCCAGAAGCGCCGAAGAAGAGCAAGAAGCTCTCCTACAAGCTGCAGCTTGAACTGGAAGGGTTGCCTGCTCGTCTTGAGCAGCTGGAAGCCGAGCTGGATGCGCTGCAAAGCGAGATCAACCAGCCAGGGTTCTTCTCGCTGCCGGCAGATAAAACCCAGCCGAAACTCGATGCCCTCAATGCCGCTGAAGCCGCGCTGGAGCAGGCATTTGCTCGCTGGGAAGAGCTGGAAGGACTCAAAAATCAGGAGTAAGTTCCCTGTAATTAAAACTTAATCCAGTTCAGTGCCTTGTGTCACATAGCCCGGTTAGGGTGGAAGTTTTTGTTTGACCCAGTGCGCTCGCAGGAGTAAAGATGAAAGCGACCAATGTAGAATTGGTCGCTTTTTTTGTTCCACGAAGAGGGTCGTAGATGATGAAGAGACAGAAGCGGGACCGTCTGGAAAGAGCTCGTGCTCGTGGTTATCAGGCTGGCGTGGTCGGCAAACAGAAAGAAGCGTGTCCGTATCAATGCCTGGATGCCCGAGGGCATTGGCTTGGTGGTTGGCGTGACGCCATGGAAGGGCGGGGCTCAGGCCTCTTCATGAAGTAGCAGGTACTTCATCACTCATTACAAAAGGAAAGGGGCCGTTGTGGCCCCTTTGCGTTAATGCTGTTTTACCACCAATCAGAGAGATCAGAATGCGGTGGTATCTTTGAACAGGCCCACTTTCAGGTCGGTGGCGCTGTAGATCGGACGGCCGTCAACTTCGACCACACCATCAGCAATCCCCATCACCAGCTTGCGGTTGATGACGCGCTTGAAGGTGATCTTGTAGGTCACTTTCTTGGCAGTCGGCAGGATCTGGCCGGTGAATTTCACTTCACCTACGCCCAGAGCACGACCCTTGCCGGGGCCACCTTTCCAGCCAAGGAAGAAGCCAACCAGCTGCCACATGGCGTCCAGACCGAGACAGCCAGGCATCACAGGATCACCTGGGAAGTGGCAATCGAAGAACCAGAGATCCGGAGTAATGTCGAGCTCAGCCAGGATCTCGCCCTTGCCGTGTTCGCCGCCGTTGTCATTGATCTTGACGATGCGGTCCATCATCAACATGTTGGGGGCAGGCAACTGACTGTTACCCTCACCAAACAGTTCGCCACGGCTGCAAGCCAGCAGCTCTTCACGGGTAAAAGAGTTCTTGCCCTGTTCGCACAGGGAAAGGCGGGCTTCCATGGTGGTATTGTCTACGGTCACGCGGTATTTCCTTCAAATGGGTCAAAGCCGGGCCAATTTAGCTTACAGTTGTTCGCTAAACAACTCCGATCACTTCATCAGCGGCCAAACAGGCGCCCCAGCAGGGATTGTAGCAGTCCGACTTTGGCAGTGGAGCCGTTCAACTCGTCCAACCGCTCCTGAATACGGCCAAACAGGGTATCGGGCATATCAGGCTCACCGGCGACACAGCCTGTGAGCAACTCGATGGCCTCTTCCACATGATCCACCGGGTGGATGTGGAACTGTCCTGCTTCAACCGCTGCAATCACCTCGTCAGAGAGGTTCAGCTGCTGGATGTTGGTGCCCGGCAAAATGATCCCTTGCTTGCCGGTGATGCCGTGGATTTTGCACACCCGGAAGAAGCCTTCAATCTTCTCGTTGACGCCACCAACGGCCTGCACATTGCCAAACTGATCGACCGCACCGGTCACTGCGAAGTGCTGATAGATAGGCTGGCGGGCGAGGGCAGAGAGCAGGGCACACAAGCCGGTCAGGGATGCACTGTCGCCATCAATTTCGTGGTAAGACTGCTCGAACACCAGATTCGCCGACAGGGGGGAGGGGTTCTCTGCACCAAATTTGTTGGAGAGATAGCCGTGGATAATCATCATCGCCTTGGCGTGGATATGACCGGCCAGCTCCGCTTTGCGCTCGATATCCGCCACATCGCCATCACCAAGGTGTACGGTAGCGGTGAGGCGCACCGGTTCACCGAAGTCATAGGGGTGACCGGAGACCTGAATGACCGACAGGCCGTTGATCTGGCCAATCTCTTCGCCATCGGTTTGCAGCAGGATCTGGCCGTCGATAACACCCTGATCGGACTGCTCAACCAGATAGTTGAGGCGGTAATCCTGCTCTTCCAGTGCGCCGCGAATATGCTCGTCGGTGACCACATCAGATTCCAGCTCCCGGGCCAGACTGTCAGCCATCCGCATGATGGCGGAGAGTTGCACTTCGGAGAGCGATAGCCACTCCTGATGGTCACAGAGGCGGCTGGCATGACGACAAAGGGCGGCAAGGGCGGCTGGCGTGAAGTCCAGTAGGCTCCAGCGCTGACGCAGCCAGGCCAGGTACTGCAGAAATTCCTGCAGATCCTCTTCAATATTCACCTCTGATACCAGATCAGCGCGCAGGAAGATGCGCTCGGACATATCCCGATCCAGCATCTGGAACTCGGCCACGTCCAGTCGGTCACCCACCAGGATCAGCTTGAGCTTGATGGGGGTCGCTTCAGGCGCGAAGAAGGGGGTCAGAGTTTTCCCTTCCTGATAGGCGTTCCAGTCCAGCTCACCTTTTTGCATGGCATTTTTCAGTTTGAACCAGAGATGCGGCTGATCCAGCAGCTCATCCAGTTGCAAAATGAGGTAACCGCCGTTGGCTTCGCGCAGCAAGCCAGGCTCCAGCAGGTGCTGGTTAGCATAGACAGAGCCTTGCTCGGTCTGGTAGTTGATGGAGCCAAACAGGGTATCCCAGTTGAGATCACGGCCATAAATTACCGGCGCTTCCTGCGCTTCGTGGTGGATCAGCAGGTTGATCAGAATGGGGTGCTGGAATTCCAGACCCAATGCCACGTGAGCCGCCAGATCGGAGAGGAAATCATCGATTTTCGGATCATTGTTCTGCTTACGCATGATGCGGGTCACGATGCGTTCGGCATCGAGATGGTGGCTCAACAGCTTGAGCAGCTCGCCAACCATTTCGCAAAACTCAACGCCGGTGCCCGGTTGCAGGCGCAGCCAGATAGGTTTGTAGGGGTTGTTCAGATTCTCGGTGTAGCAGAGATCAAACAGGTCACCATCCTTGCCATTGGAGTCGGCAATCAGCGTCTGGCAAACGCCTTCGTAATCTGCGCCGGGGAACCCGTTGAGCAGCATGACCGGACAGTCACCATCAAAACTGGCAAGACGTTTGATGCCGGAAATGGCTCTGGGTTGCAGCGCAGCAAAGGGGATAGGTTCAAGCTCGCTAAGCTTGGGGAACTGTTCAATCGCAAAAGCGGGTTTTAATTGTTCTGATGTTAATTCAGCCACTTAAGACATCCGGTCGAAGATAGGATCAATTGTTGCCATTATACACAGTTCAATTAGTGGTGACAGGAAACAAGATATCTAATTTAACATAATATACATTATGCGCAGTGATGGTGACAGGAGGACGGAATGAAGAGAACTGAACAATGGAGCCGCTTTGATGCGGTTGACTGCTTGGCCACCGAGGCCGATATGGTTGCCTATCTGCAAGCAGCTCTTGAAGATGGCGAATCCGGCGCTGCTGACTGCGGCGTTTGATGATGTGGAGCGCGCTCGCGCCAAACTGCGTGGCCAGCCGCGCTACACGCTGGAAGAACTGTTGGCTCAGTGTGCTCCCAATGCTGGTACATTTGATGAGCTTGATAGGATGTTGAATTCAGGGTCAGAGATTTGATCTTTTATTCTCGTATGCCGTTCAACTTGTCCATGGGAATGTATTGTGCGATAAAAATGAGGCCTCTCATGAGGCTGCGCTAATCAACTATAGAGGATCCTTGAATGGCAAAGAAGCCTGCACCTAAGTACCGTGACGCAGAAACAGGACAGTATGTTCCAAAGAAATATGCAGATAAGCACCCCAGTACAACGGTGAAAGAAACTGATAAACCGAAGAAAAAGTAAATGAGAGCTACGTGTAATTAATGCCGATAATCCCATTTATCGGCATCATTGTGAGAGATAACAAGGCTTTCTTCAACCGGTTCTGCGGCACAATATCCAGCGCATGACGATAAACCGTCACGAATGCCAGTCTCGGCCAGCTTAAGAAGATCCTCACCCAAGTCAGCAAGACCTGCTATCCGGTTCCCGTGCTGTTTGGCAATGTAGAGGTCGGCCAACTTGGCCAACTGATCCGCCAAAGCCCCCTCGCCCACAACATCTACTCGCTCAACCAGGAAGTCAGGCGGTGCCTTTTCCTGGTTGAAGTAGTCATCCCAATGATCAGACATACCCCCTCCCCTTAGTCGATATTCTGAAACCACAAATGTCCCATTTTGAGACAAGAGTTCACTATTAAATCAATACGTTGTGCGGAATCCCCCTCACTTATTGAGCGTTATGTTTGATTTTCACCGTTCTAACTATCGTCATTACCGTGAATATTCTTGGAAATCTCTGTCCCCTACTTGAAAGGTCTCTCTCTGGAAATATTGATACTCCTTCTTGTAAAACAGCCATAAAAATGCCGACTATCGCGATAGACTCCCCTCCCCTTAAATCGTCACGGCTTATTCAGCTTGAAGAGTATTCGCCATTTCATTTTGGAAGTTGGGTCAATTCATATTCAAGGCACGTTTGGCGATGGCCAATGTGGATGACTGGCAGGTCAAGTAGAGGTTGCTGTTAAACTGCTGCAATATGCGTTTGAGCTCATTCATATCGTCGTGATGGAGGGTTAAGGACCAGAGTGCTCGGGGCTGGCCGTGATGGAGGCCATTGGTATAGATAATGGTGCAATCTTCGATACGCAACTCTTTGCAGTGGGCCTCCATCTGCAGGCCCACATCCGGAAACCAGATATGCAGCGTGCCTGAAGAGATAATGGTGAACTGGGCTATGAGCGACCCTTTGCCAACGATCCTGAAGGTCTTTTCCACCACTGCCACTTGCATACCTGCTCCTTGGTATCTCATTAATATTGATATCAATATCACCAATGATGACTGGATATGCAAGTGTGATAACAAGGCGCTGTTCAACCGAATATGACTGCTTCCGGCATGTTACTTAGCTTTCGGCATCGGGTGTTCTCGTTGTTTCAGCAAGCAATTTCGTTTTTTGCTTCTCTGCTACGGGATAAATATGTATGCCGCAGATGGCAAGGTGCCTGTTCTGAATCATCCATGTGAGCCAAAAATATTTCCTGAACCGATTGTCATCCAGAGAAGTACAACATTGCCGAGCCAACTTCTATGACACTCCAAACAAGCCATTCTGTTTTCTAAGAGCAGTCAATACAAATCAGGGTCATGTCACGTTGTTCATTAGCTTTTGTGAACGTTATCTCTCACTTGTTGATTCAATCGGTCCAGCGGTTTTTGCTGGGCGCTCTCATGTCGTTCACTGTTGCTGGTGTGCAGGTATTTCGAAGTGGTGTCGATGCTGTCATGCCCGGCATCGGCCTGTACATGGGAGAGCGGCCGCCCATGCAGGTTGATGTCATGGGTTATCCCGGTGTGGCGGATCGCATGGGGAGATAGTTGCCGCATTTCGGCCGCATCCTGGACAAATCCAGCCTGCTCTGCCAATTCTGCGCCTTTACCGATGATCACCATGATCAAATCCCGTAACTGGCGAATGCCGAGGTTGGCGTTGATCTCCCCCTGCTCGCGGCCGTGGGCTGCCGCTTTATGACGAACGAACAGTGGCGTCTGTTCATCCGGTGTCGGCAAGGGAGAGAGACCGAGGAAACGGCGGTAGCGCTCGAGTGCCGCCAGCAGCGCTTGGGATACCGCTACGGTACGCCGTTTGCCCCCCTTGCTTTGCGGAATAAAGTAGCCCCAGACGCCGGTTTTACGATCCCGCCTGAACTGCC